>JBNKJW010000232.1:0-31882 GCA_050291445.1 Bacteroidales bacterium
TCATCGATGAACTTCGATTAGGCCCACAGGAAAAGCTGCCCGAAAGCATGAAATCAAATAAAGCAAGAAATAAATATTACATGCTCCCATTACTTTTAGGGCTTATTGGATTGTTTTATTTATATCAAAAGCGGCCTAAGCAGTTTGTGGTAGTATTGCTACTGTTCTTTTTCACAGGAATTGCCATTGTTATTTACCTTAACCAGACACCTTACCAACCACGCGAACGCGATTATGCCTATGCAGGTTCATTTTATGCTTTTGCCATTTGGATAGGCCTGGGCGTTATAGCAATAACAAATTGGTTAAAAAAACTCACACCTTCAACTGTTGCAGCGGTTCTTGCAACTGGGTTGACTTTAGTTTTAGTTCCTGGCATAATGGCAAGCGAAAACTGGGACGATCATGATAGATCCGGACGCTATACAGCCCGCGATTTGGCAAAAAATTACCTGAATTCCTGTGCCCCAAATGCTATTTTATTCACCTATGGCGATAATGATACTTTTCCATTGTGGTATGTGCAGGAAGTTGAGGGTTTTAGAACCGACGTAAGAGTTGTTAATCTAAGTCTATTAGGAACCGATTGGTATATTGACCAGATGAAGAAAAAGGCTTATGACTCTGAGCCTGTGCCATTTTCATTCACTTCAGATAAATATGAACAGGGAACCCGGGATTACCTGCCAGTTCTTGAAAAGTTCAAAGATCCAGTTTTGTTAAAGGATGTAATGGAATTTGTTGCTTTGGATGATGAGCAATCAAAGGTTGGCATCCAGGGCGGTGAATCATTGAACTACATTCCGGCAAAAAAAGTAGTGATTCCGGTTGACTCGTTAAAAGCAGTCAATTCCGGAATGGTTAATAACAAAATGATTGACAGCATTTTACCTGCAATTGGCTTTGTTATTAACAAACGCTATGTAACTAAAAGCGACATGATGGTGCTTGATTTAGTGGCCAATTTTAACTGGGACAGGCCCATCTATTTTGCAGCAAGTGTTGGCTCTGATAACTATATGGGCTTGCAAAGTTATTTCCAGTTAGAAGGTTTTGCTTATCGACTGGTTCCATTCAGAACTATAAACGATGACGGGAATATTGGATACGTTAATACTGACATCCTTTACGACAACCTGATGAATAAATTTGTATGGGGTAGAATGAATGAGCCGGATGTACTTATTGAAAATTATAATATCAGGGTATTAGGCATTATGAAAATCAGGGATGTTTTTTACAGACTGGCTGATGCACTCATAAAAGAAGGCAAAAATGAAAAAGCCGAAAAAGTACTTGATAAAATCGTTAACTTAACACCCAACAACCAATTACCCTACGACTATTTTATGGTGCCGATAGCTGAAGGCTACTATAAATTAAACAAAACAGAAAAGGCAAATGCCCTGATAAAAGAAATAGCTGATGTTTACACAGGTAATTTAGCTTATTATTTAAGTTTAGAAGACTCATATGCCAGTGCAGTAGCTTACGAAACAAAGGTAGGAATGAGTGTAATGAAGGAAATTGTTGAATTAACCGAAAATTATAAACAAGAAGAACTTTTTGAGACATTAACTGCCGAATTTGATGTTTTATTACAAAAATACATGGGTTCTGAGCAAAGTAAATAAGCAAAATAAAATGATAATTAAAAACTCCGCAGTTCTCTGTGGAGTTTTTTTTATTATATTTAGCCAATTGTAGGCTAATTAACTCAATTCCTATGCACAAAATAAAAATAAATGAAAAAACCTATGAAGTAAACTTCAGCCATGATAACAATAAAGGCCTGGTAAATGGTGTTGATTTTGAATTAGATCTGGCCCAAAAAAACGAGTCACAATTCCACCTCATCAAAAACAATCAATCCTACTGCATTGATGTATTAGACATCAATTACCAAACTAAAAATATTGTACTAAAAATAAATGGCCAGGTATACGAAGGAACTGTAGAAGATGATTTGGACATTCTGCTGAAAAAAATGGGAATTGAAAACAAACCAAAATCCGGAGCAAATGAACTTCATGCCCCCATGCCCGGACTGGTGCTTGCAGTTAACATTGAAAAAGGGCAACTTGTTACTAAAGGTGATACGCTAATTGTACTAGAAGCCATGAAAATGGAGAACAACTTAAAAGCTGAAGGTGATTTGGTTGTAAAAGATATTCACTGCTCTAAAGGAAACACAGTAAACAAAAACCAGTTGTTAATTAGTTTTGAGAACAGCTGATAAACAATTCTTGTTTGTACAAGATTAATCGCTTGCATAGGCCAGCGTAACCACACTGACTTTTGTGCCCTTACAAGCCAGGAGTTTTGCAGCACAAGCCTCTAAGGTGGCACCAGTGGTTAACACATCATCAACAATTACAACATGTTTGTTTTCTATTGTTGGTGCAGCTTCCACTTCAAAGGCATCTTTCACATTTTCCCAGCGTTGCTCCCTGGTTTTTTTGGTTTGGGTGGAAGTATAATGTACCCGTTTCAACACAGCTTTTGAATATTTTTTCTCAAGCACTTCAGCAAAGCCACTTGCTAACCAGTCACTTTGGTTGTAACCTCGCTTTTGCTCTTTTAAAGGATGAAGTGGTACAGGAATAACCAAATCAACACTTTTTTTAAACTCAGATTCAGCTAAATCATAAGCCATTTCTTTACCCAGCTCAAAAGCAAGCTCTTTAACTCCCCGGTACTTTACCTGGTGTATTAGTTTTTGTAGTATAGAACCCTTATGAAAATAATAAACAGAAAAAGCATATTGCAGTTCCACCCTACCCCAAAACGCCTGACTAACAACACTTTCACTGTTTTCGTAAAACCTTGTTTTAGGTATTTTATTTAAACAGGTTTTGCAAACAAATTGTTCAAATTTAAGCAGGTTAATGCCACAGCTCAAACACTTTGAAGGAACCAAAAGGTTTAAAAAATCTTTTGCAATATTGACAAATTTAAACACCTATTTTTTTGCTTTATTTCTTTTTGGGTTGCTCAAACATATCAAATGTTTCGCCATTATAAAGCAATAAAGACACAGGATCATTCAATTTTCTACTTCTGTTGCTTCCAATCAACAGGCCATTTAATGGGATTTTTGTTTTTTTATCTTCATTTTTAAAATAATACCTGTACCCTTTAGGTGCTTTTCTTATATAATCCCACGAATGCTCCATCTCTTGCTCATGGATAACCTTGCTAATATTTAAGGGGTCATTTTTATCAAAAGAAATAATTACAAGGATATTTTTATCTTCTTGCTGATTTTTTAAAATATAAGCGGCATCATTTCTAAAATCGCCATCAAAATCAGCAAAAACAGTTGAATTAAACCTTGAGCCTGTCGGTTCTGTAAAAATCTGGTAAACCTCTTTATCAATAGTTTCCCCGTAAAGTTCAAGCTGAACATCTTCCGGAATATAAGTAGTGTAACCTTTTGACTTTAAATACCTCATTAAAGCTAATCTGTATTTGGTGCTGGGCACTTTTTTCACCGCCCTTTTATCACCAAAAAGTCCTTCAATAAAATAATAGGTTTCGGGGTCGGCAATAAATTCTTTCGAAACGTAGCCTTTTTGTCCATCTATCAGAACTTCTGCCCAATCATCAACAATTTCATATACTAACAACTTGGTACCGTAATCAACTTTCCCCATTTTTAACGATTTCACATCAGCAGCTGCCCTTACATTTACCCATTCCGACACCACATACATTTCAGTTGCTGATAAATCCCTACTCAAAATATGTAAAAGTGGGCCTAAAACAAGATAAATAATAAACAACAGTGGAATGGCACCTAAAATCAGGCCCCCTATCATCTTTTTTTTATCTTTCTTTTTAGGCTCTTGGATTAAATCAGTATCACTCATAATTATTGATTAAATAAATTTTAGTTTGTAAAGGGAATGTATTTGATTGGCATATTTCAGCGAATTCAAAATTAATGAATATTCTCAGAAAGATAAAAAAAATAGCAGTTAACCCTTTAAGTTTTTCTTAATTCGTCAAATCTTTGATGTTTTATAATTAACGATTAGTCCAATTGGTCAAATATTTGCATTAACCTTGTGTGCTTACAGATAATCTATTGTGTATAACATTTGTTTTGGCTAATTTTAGAGGCTTGCATTAATAAATGTATTTATGAAAGAAATTAGAATTGAAGTGTGGGGTTTTTTCTCCTTAAACAAAAAACAAATCTTAATTTTTGAATTGTTTTTTCTATCACTTTTTATAGGGTTAACTATATTTTTGTTCACTTATGATTTTAAAACCCACCTAAACCAAACAAGCTATAATTTTCATGCTATTTATGCAAAATACTTTAGCCTTGCTTGTACTTTTTTAATCATTATTGAAGCGCAGTTTTTATGGTCGAAATTTACCCAAGCACAATTGGAACTAATTAAACAACAAAATGCAAAAATTGAAAAACAAAACAACGCAATTATAGAACAAAATGCCGAACTGAAAGCACAGAAGGAAGAGATTCTTGTTCAAAATGAAATGCTTTATCAGCAAAAAGAAGAAATTCTTGAAAAACAGAAAAAAATCCAGCTCCAAAATAAAGACATTAAAGACAGTATTGCTTATGCAAGCAGAATTCAATCGACTTTGTTGCCCTCAAAAAAGAAAATTGAACGCCTGCTGGATGATTATTTCATCTTTTTTAAACCCAAAGACGTTGTAAGTGGCGACTTTTACTGGATGGATGAATATGAAGATAAAATAATTATTTCGGTTGCAGATTGCACTGGTCATGGAGTTCCGGGTGCTTTTGTTAGCGCAATGGGAATCTCTTTTTTAAATGAGATTGTATACACTGCTAAAATTAATAAAGAATTTCTAACCCCTGCCAAAATCCTTAATGGATTACGCGATCGTATGTTACACTCGATTGAAAGCACTGAAAGTGATGAAGAAGCTTATGATGGAATGGATATTTCGATTTGTATAATTGATAAAGAAAAGAAAAAATACACCTATGCAGGTGCACTTTTGTCTATAATGCATGTTAGCAAGTTATATGATGAAGATACACCTACTCAAATTGAACAACTAAAGCCTGATGTTCATCCTGTAAGTATGATGGATTATGGCGATCATAGTTATAAAGATCATATCATTCCTTATAAAGATGGTGATATGATTTATTTGTATACAGATGGATATGCCGACCAGTTTGGTGGTCCTCAGGGAAGAAAGTTCCTTAATACAAATTTCAGGGATCTTATTCAAAAAATATCAACAGAACCACCTGAAATACAAGAAGTTAAGCTAGAAACCCGAATTAGAAAATGGCAAGGAAATTATGAGCAAATTGATGACATGACAGTAATTGGCATTGAATTGTAAGGATTTAGCAAAATCCATGCTCGATCATTCCTGATTTAACCAACTCTACATAATGTGGATCGGGATGTAGGTTTTTATTTATGTAATTTACATTTGCCAAATAAGTTTGCGCTTGTAAGGTTTCTCCTTCATTAGTAGTAAAAGGCATACTTATCCTAAAATAATTACTGGTAATCATTTCTATATTGTCAAGAATTTTTATTTGCTCTCTGTTCAGTCTCCAGGCAATTGCATTGCATCGCTGGCTCCCTCCTGTGTATTCCAGGTTAGCAATGGCATTGCCATTCACCCCCGTTTTTACAGTATAAACCCTCTCAAAACCGTCTACATAACCCTTTCTGTGTTCGGGAATTGCTCCTAGCAGGCCCAGCATTTTTTGGGTGCCCAGGTAGGCCCCGTAGCCAATCAGCCAAATATCATTAGTATTGGGCCCAATCATAAATTGCCGATAATCGCCCGATTCAATAGGCAGTTTTCCTTCTGGTGAACGATTATAAAAATAGGCCTGGCTTTTTAGTTTCTTTCCATCCGACAGCCGATAGGCATCTATAGGCCTTCTGAGATAGGCCGATCTTTCATTATCTAATTCAATATAGTCTTCAACTTCATCAATGGTTGGCAGTTGCGCTTCATTTACTTCGTATAACTCTCCATAAACAATATTGTTTCCTTTAATAATGCCAGGATAAAACCCTAAATAAAACATATCTGCTTTTACATAAGCTGGCCCTAAAAACCGGGTGCCCTCCATGTAAGAAGACAGGCTCATGCCCCTTAGCAGGCTACCATAAACAAAAAGTTGCATAAAAACTACTTTAATAAACAAAAGCTATTGCTCCATTATCTGTTCAATATCCTTTACCAATTTTGGAATTGGCCTTCCTAATACCTCACAACCAGATTCAGTTATTAGCAGGTCATCTTCAATTCTAATGCCTCCAAAATCCTTATAACTCTCTAACTTATCGTAATTTATAAAATCAGTAAATTTATTTTCTTTTTTCCAAATATCAATCAACGCAGGAATAAAGTAAATACCTGGCTCATTGGTTATTACAAAACCTTTTTTTAGCCTTCTTGCCAAACGTAAAAATGCAAGACCGAATTGGTCGCTGCGCTTAACCTCATCATCGTAGCCAACATAATTTTCACCCAGGCCTTCCATATCGTGTACATCAAGCCCCATCATATGTCCCAGTCCATGTGGCATAAATAGTGCATGCGCCCCAGCTTCCACAGCAGCATCAACATCACCTTTCATCAACCCAAGGTCTTTTAGCCCTGATGCTATCGTTTTAACTGCCAATAGATGCATATCTTTATAAAAAATATTGGGTTTACAGTTTTTTGTCACAGCCAGGTTGGCATTGAGCGCAATTTCGTAAATTTCTTTTTGTCTTGTATCAAATTTTCCACCAACGGGTACTGTTCTGGTGATGTCACTACAATAATTCATGGTGGTTTCACATCCTGCATCAGTCACCATCATTCGGCCAACCTTTAATGTATTATTATGGTGATGATTGTGCAATGTTTCCCCATTCATGCTTAAAATGATTGGAAACGAAACAGGCCCACCTCCAGACAATGCGATACCTTCAATACGTCCGGCAATTTCTTGTTCAACAATACCGGGCATGGCCATTTTCATTGCTGTAGTATGCATAATATAGGCATTATCAACAGCTTTGGTTATTTCGGCAACTTCGTGCTCGTCTTTTACCGAACGTAAAGCTACTATTCCTTTAATAAGTTCTTCAGATACGTAACCGGGCACCTCACGATGTGTAATCCCAATTAAATCAGCTAGTTGATTAACAGTTTCGGCCCTGTATTGTGGTACAATATGTATTTTTTGCCCCTTTTTAACGGCATTAGCAATAAGGTTGCCTAATGCTTTTAGGTTGTCAGTGTATTCAACACCTGCTTTTGCAGCTAAATCCTTAACTGAGGGTTGCGGCCCCATCCAGATAATGTCATCAATATCAAAATCGTTACCAAAAATATAATCTTTATCGGCATCTAAATCAATAACCCCAAATAAGTTGGCAACATTTAATCCAAAAAAGTATAAAAAATTACTGTCTTGTCGGTAATGGTAAGTATTTGATGGGTAATTATAGGCTGCATCGGTATTTCCTGGCAATATAACAATGCCTGAAGACATTTTTGCTTTCAGTTCTGCACGCCTTTTAGTATATAAATTAGCTTGAAACATATGTTTAGGTTTTAATGAATAGATGGATCTAAAATAGAGGCATTTTTACTGAAAGCCAAAAATTTATACATTTTTAACCAGCACAGGTATAAAAATAAAAAAGCCCCAAAAAGGGGCTTTTAAATGTTGTTTTTAAAAGAATTAGTCAGCTGGGCTAATTGCTTCAACCGGGCATACATCAGCACATGCGCCACAATCTGTACATTCCTCAGGATTAATAGAATAAACATCACCTTCAGAGATTGCTTCAACCGGACATTCATCAATGCATGCACCACAAGCTGTGCATAATTCTTTATCAATAACGTAAGCCATAATTTTGAATTTTTAAATTTTTAAAGTTGCAAAAGTAATTAAATTTTAAAATGCCCAAAGCCTTCACCTTTTTTTTTGAGCAATACAGGCTTTTTTAAAATGGTTCTAAGTAATGGTAGCTTTAGGCAGATAATTTCAGGTGCTTTATTTGACATATTCCAGCAAATTTTATAGTTGACTGAATTCTATTTATTTTGTTTGTTTAACAAAAATTGGGAACATTTTCACATCTTTGCGTCTTCTAATAAAAGCGGCTTTATACGGAAATTTTAGGTGGTTGAGTTTGATCAAATAATTAAAGGTTGCAGGCAATACAATAAATTTGCCCAGCAGAGGCTTTATGAAATGTTTGCCCCGCAAATGCATGGCTTATGTTTTCGATATATCGGTGATCAGGAAACCACTAAAGATATTGTCCAAGAGGGATTTATAAAAGTTTTTTCCAATATCAAAAAATTCAAAGGAAAAGGTTCTTTTGAAGGATGGATAAAGCGAATTTTTATAAACACTGCCATTTCGCATATTCGAAAAAACAACCAAAACGAAAAGCATTTTCGTTTTGACGAAATAAATGAAACAAATTTTACAGGTTCAAATGGAGAAAATTATGATAATTTTGTAGATATTAATGAGCCTGATGAAGAATCGGTTTTGGCCAACATGTCGGAGGAAGAGCTTATGGGAGCGCTTCATAAGGTGCCGGAAAACTTTAGAATTGTTTTTAATTTACATTGTATTGAAAACATTAAACACGATGAAATAGCCAGGATATTAAAAATTAGTGTGGCCACTTCCCGAACTCGTTTGCTTAGGGCCCGTAATATGCTAAAAAAGAAACTGCGTGTTATGTGCCACGAAAAATTAAAGCAATAGCTTTATGGGAAAGGATAAGGATTACATAGATAAGTTGTACTCAGACAAACTCAGCAAGTTTGAATCAAACATTTCAGCTGAAGACTGGACAAAGCTGAGTACAAAATTAAGCAGGGTGAACTTTTTTAAATTTAGTTTAACCTCTTTCAATGCTTATTTTTTGTCTGCCATTGTTTCATTTGCTGCCGCAGCTGCTTATTTTGGAACTAACAATTTAAACCTTTCAGAAAAAATCGAGCTACTTGAAAATAAAATAGAACTTTTGCAGGAACTACAACAAAAACAACAAGACAAAAATGAATCACTGCCATTAGATACTTTTAAAGTTGAAGAACCTATAATTGTAGAAAAGGTTGAAACAAAAAACGAAGAAAATATTACAAGCCCACCAAAAAAAGAAATTATAGAAACAGAGCAACAATCAGAAAAATTAAAAATTGACTCCACTGCCATTAAAAAAGATTCACTGGTGGCAACAAAATCTGACACTTCAACTATAAAACCCAAAAAAAATATCCGAAGGATAAAAAAACAAGTGATTATTAAACAGGATAAAGTGGTAATCAAAGACACTGTAGTAATAAAAAAGAAAACTGAATAAACAAAAACCTGAATTATACTCCATTAAGGTGTAAGTTTTTATATTTTTGTCGCTTCATCGTTAAGCGACAAAATGTATGAATTTCAAAAGATTTTTTGTTTCAACAACCCTTATATTTATCTCACTATCAGCATTTTCACAAATAGACTCAACAAGAAGAGATTCTATTGAGGAAATCATTATTTATGAGTACGACACCATTTATATTCAGCCTGATACGATTAGGATAACGGATACCATTTTTGATATCAAGAAAAGAGATTCTTTAAGAGTAACTAGAACAAATAAATCGAAAAGGCTAAGTTCAAGGGGCAATTTTTCGATGAAGGGTTTCCTTCCAAAATCGTTTGGCTTTTCAGTTGTGCCTTACACCTATTTTAACCCTCAAATACTTCCAGACACACTCAACCCACAACAAGTTTTGAATATGTCTTATCGTTTTCAACTAAATTATTATACCAATAAATATTTGGTTTCTTATGGGCTAACATATACACCATATCATGAACAATTTAGTGGAAATGACACAATTTATTCATCAAATCATGATACGGTCTATTCAGGTTCATATGATTCAATAAGAATTATCAACAATTATCAAATAGATTATTATTATGATTATCTTAGTCTGGATTTAATGTTAGGCAGAAAATTCACTCTCAGCAAAAAACTTGAACTAAACCTAAATATTGGAGCTTCGGCAGGTTTTTTAATCGGCTATAGGCAAGGAAACACAGCCATTTCAGATTCAATGATAAGAAAAACCAACTTTTCTCTTCTTTTTTCACCGCAACTAATCTATAAAATCAGTAGAAAGTTCGAATTTAAACTCGCTCCTTTTTATCAAAATGCAATTTTTGAAAAGAAAAAATCCCCCTACTTGCTCCGACAAAGAACAGGTTTTGAGATAGGTTTAAATTATGTGTTGTAGGAAAATTTATTCTTGGGAACGTTTTTATGTTTATGCGTCTTGTAATTACAGCGCGCGCTTTTTTTATTTATAAACTAAAAGTATAAAATATGAAAAAGATCCTAACAATCACATTATTTTTATTACTTCTTGCAGGTTTATTTAATTCATGCAAAGAATCTCCAAACGATGCAACACCAAAAGAATCAAAGGTTGAGTTTGTGTTTTCATCAAGCCTGGTTAAATCGACAAGTGAACAAGGACTTACCAACATAGTTATCACTGTTGAAGACCTACAGGGAAATACTATTTTAAATTCTGAAAAAATTGAGATCTATCACATGAATGATAGATACATCAGCGAGCCCGTTGCATTGATAGCAAGTGAATATAAGTTAAGTCGATTTTTAGTTTTAAATGGTGAAAATGATGTTGTTTATGCAACACCCAAAGAAGGTTCCGACAAGGCTCATTTAGTAGAAAACCCCTTGCCTGTTAACTTTTTAGTAAGCGAAGATTCAATGACATTGGTTACACCTGAGGTTGTTCCGGTTGCTAATAGCACCCCAGAAGAATTTGGATATGTTAGTTTTAGTTTTGATATAGCCGATAGCTTTAAGATACTTATGGGCGCTGCGATTTTAGATACTACCAGCCATAACTACATACTCACTGATGCATACATTGATATTGTTAGTGATACAACACTAGTTTATCAGGGCGAATTAAACCCATATTCTTCGAATATAAACCCACTTGACTACGACTCGCTTAACCTTGTAAATGAGATACTATTACCAGAGGAATACGAGGAGTTTACAATAATTGTAACAAAATGGGGATATCAAGACTACAATAAGACATTCACAAAAGAAGAATTAAGGCTTTATTGTAGAGAAGAAGACAAAGGACCCTTGATTGTGGTTTTAGGACAAGAAACAGGAGGAGATACGTGTATTGCTAATGCAGGTTTGGATCAAGTTGTTTATACAGATACAACAAGTTTAAGTGCGTTATCACTATCTATCGGAGATGGTCATTGGTCGGTAGTTACAGGCAGTGGTACACTTTCTGCCCCTTTTAGTCCACAAACATTAGTTTCTGGGCTACAGTATGGTGACAATATTTTCAGGTGGTCAGTAGAACTTAATAACCAAACATGTTATGATGAAATTACCGTTTTTTACGAATCATCAATTGTAAATGCAGGTATTGATCAAGTATTGTGTTCTGATAGTACACACTTGCATGCTTCGGATCAATTACCAGGAACTGGCACATGGTCAATAATTGCTGGTAGTGGAGTAATTGAGGAC
Organism: Bacteroidales bacterium; assembly: GCA_050291445.1. Lineage (GTDB taxonomy): Bacteria > Bacteroidota > Bacteroidia > Bacteroidales > NBLH01 > NBLH01. Next base: position 11,592 of record JBNKJW010000232.1, read on the forward strand.
ATTAACGATCCTAAAACACTTGTTACTAATCTTGGTTTAGGTACAAATACTTTTCGCTGGACAACAAACAACGGAGGTTCGAGTAACTATGATGAAGTAGATATCTCTAATATGGAAATTGGCCCTATTAGTGCTGGTGCAGACCAAGCCATCCATACCGACAGTACATCATTACAGGCATCTATCCCTTCTCAGCTAGAAGGTGTATGGTCAGTAGTCTCTGGTAGTGGTGTATTTGCAGATATAAATAGCCCTCAAACAGATGTCTCTGAAATTGGGGTTGGTTTAAACATCTACATGTGGACGGTGATAAACGGAGGTTGTATTAAACAGGATGAAGTTGAAATAGTATACGAGCCCCAATAAATAAAAAATTCTATTTTAGCAGGTAATCTCTCTGGGTAATTTATTTATCTGGGGAGATTCTTTTATTTTTGTCGGTTCAATCATCTTATTGCTTTTATGAAAATAAAGTTTATTGGCCCTGTTTCAATTTACAAAAGTATATTTTGCTGCGTTGTATTTATCATTTTAATTTCATGTGGAAAAGAATCACATCTTGAAATAACAACAGATTCAATTACCATAGCAAAAATATATCAGCCACATGCTTTAGAGTGTGAGGATGCTATTATTCAAAGTTTTTTACCAGATAGTAATTTTGCCTCTACGAATTACCTTACTGTTCTTGCATGGACAAATTTGGGAGAGTTTCAAACCGCCCGGTCTCTTATAAAACTAGACTTATCAGACATCCCTAACCAAACCCAAATTGATTCTGCTTTTTTATCTTTATTTTGGACAAGCTCTGGTATACTTAACACGCAAACCGGCGAAAACGCCTTTTCTATTTACAAAATCACCGAAAACTGGCAAGAAAATACAGTTACATGGAACAACCAGCCATCAATAAGTAATGAACAAGCCATAACAATTCCTAAAAGTATTTCAGCACAGCAATCTTATTTAAATATAGATGTAACAGGTTTAGTTCAGGGAATGATTAACAACCCCAATGAAAATTATGGCTTTATGCTAAAGCTTAATGAAGAGTTTCCATATAAATTAGTAATTGTAGCTTCAAGCGACCATCCTGATGAAAATAAGCGACCAAAATTGGTTGTTTATTATTGAGCATTTAGTTTTAAAGAATATTCATTATTTGTCGCATAATTAAACGCATCAAGGTAACCATTTAAAACAGTGTAAACATTTACATCTTTTTTGATTATTGAAACTGAGTTTTTTCCAAACTCAACAATTTTATCTTTATTTAGCAGAAGTTCTTTTATTTTTTTTGTAAGATCTGTAGCATTTCCATTTTCAAAATAATAGCCGTTAAATCCATTTTTCACCAACCTTTTTTCAGTTCCGTCAGCTATTGAGCAAATTACCGGCTTGCCGAAAGCCATGGCCTGATTAATCGATAAGCCTCCCATACCAGCCAACACATAAACAGAGGAGGCTTTTAGGTACTTTCCTAGCTCCTTATTTTCATAAACTCCACCAATAAACTTCACGTTTTTATCTACGCTAAGCTTTTCAGCTTGCTTTTTCAGATTTTCCTGTTCTTTGCCTTTGCCAATAACCAACAATTCAATTTCAGGCATTTCAGGTTTTAATTTGGCAACCACTTCAATTAATAAATCAACCCTTTTCCATTTCACCAATCTGCCCACATGAATAATTCGAAATTGGTTTTCAGGTAAAATTGGCGCTGCACCACCTATCTCATCTGCTGCTGCAAATATCTCATCCGTATCAGGCGAGTTAGTCGAAATAAAAATGCTTTCTTTTTTTAAACCGTAGGAACTGGCTATTTCTTTTGCATCATCAACATAAGCCACCGAAGCATCAATTATTTTGCTGTAATAATATTTTCTGGCATACCTTAAAAGAAAATGCTTAATGTAGAATGGAATATTTATTTTTTGACTTAAAACCATGTCTTCGTTAAGCTTTCTGGCATACACACTCTTGTAATAGCTAAATGTTTGGTCATATATAGGAATATCAAACGGAATTTCTTTAATAACTACCTTTAAGCCATGTTTTTTAATAAACTTTTTAAGTTTAAAATCTGTTACCAGGTTTAACACATAGGGCCAAATGGTGACCAAAATATCAGGTTCTTCCTGTTTTAATACATCTATTAGATTTGCTAGGTAATAATTTCCATAAAAGGCCTTTTTTTCTTCCAGGTGTATCAGCTTAAACTTAATGCCCGATTTTTCCATTTTAACACTATCGCCAATGGTTGCCGTGTTTTCTCCCGGCACGGCAACAACTACTTCCAGGTTTTCAACCACATTAAGCCGGTTTAATATGGGGTTTAAATAGTGGGGAAGGCCTCCAAAGGTGAACAAAACTTTCATTGCAAGATCTGGTTTACTATTACATCCACAATTCTTTCAGTTGTTTTTCCGTCCCAAAGCTCAGGGATATTCCCCATTTTATAATTTCCGTTTAGAATATCCTCTACATAAGCCAGTATTTTTTCAACCTCTAAAGGTAAAAGCGTGTTTGTTCCAACTGTAACAGTTATAGGTCTTTCTGTATTAGGTCGCACAGTTAAGCAAGGAACCTGCAAAAAGGTACTCTCTTCTTGTATCCCACCAGAATCAGTAACCACTGCTTTGCAACTTTGCACCAGTTTCATAAACTCAAAGTAGCCCAGTGGATCAACCAAAACAACATCTTTTGAGGCCAATAAGTCAGTTAATCCAAACTCCCCAATTCGCTTTCTGGTTCTTGGATGAATAGGAAAAACCACCTTCATTTTGTTGCTGGTTTCAACAATTAACCTGACCAGCTTTTCGAGAGACTCTTTATTATCAACATTAGCAGGACGATGAAAAGTAAAAAGTATAAATTCTTTTTCTTTAGCACCTACCTGCGTTAATATATCACTTTCATTAAATGAGCTTTTTGCATGAACAAGCGTGTCAATCATGGTATTACCGACAAAAAATATCCTATCGGATTCAACATTTTCATCCAACAAGTTATTAATCCCACTTTGTTCGGTCACAAAATAGTAATCTGAGATACTATCTACCAAAATTCGGTTGTTTTCCTCAGGCATTGTTTTGTCAAAACTCCTTAGGCCACTTTCTAAATGGGCCAATTTGATGCCTAAATACCTTGCCACAAACCCACAAGCAAAAGTTGAATTCACGTCTCCGGGTACAATTACCAAATCGGGCTGGTATTCACGCATGAATTTTTCGGCACCCACCATTATTTGCGAAACCACCTCAATTTGAGAGCTCTGGTTAATATTTAAAAACACATCAGGCTCCCGTATCCCTAGTTGCTCAAAAAAAACCTTGCTCATGTTGTAGTCGTAATGCTGACCTGTATGAAGCAGTTTGTACTCCACATTTTTGTATTGTTTTAACAGTCTGTCAAATTGAGTAATTTTAATTAAGTTAGGACGGGTGCCTACACAAATAAGTATCTTTTTCACTAATTTAAATTTTGTTAAGTTATTGAAGTTTAATCACATCCTTCTTGTGACGCAATTAAGTTTCTTATCAAATCCCTCAATGAGGGTTTCATCTGTTTTCTTTTTAACTATTTTATAAGGTCAGATGGAACCGCATAACCAAAATAATCATTTTTGAATATTTTTAACAATTATTTTGGTTATACTTGCTTCATTTCAAAGAAAAATTCTGATTTTTGCAATCCATTTTTGTGGTGGCAAAGATAAAACTATTTTGATGCCTATAAATTTATTTCAAACTAAATGAAACAAGCAAGATAAAATTAGTCGTTACCGTGCATGTTAATGATTAATTTTATCTTGCGGTTACATCTGGCAAATTAAAAACAATAAAAAAATAAACAGGTGAAAAAATACATCTGGAAACTACTTCGATTTTTAAATATAGCACCTTTTATCATGATTTTTTATAAGGGTATTCTGGATGAATACGGGTGGCTAAAATCTTTTAACAAGATGCAGGCAATTAACAGAGAAGGTAAGCCTATTCCATGGTTCACATACTCAGCCATAGATTTTTTAAAAGATCGTCTTACTGAAAAAATGATTGTATTTGAATTTGGTTCCGGAAATTCAACTTTATGGTTTTCACAAAGGGTAAAAAACATAGTTTCAGTTGAGCATGACATAGGGTGGTATGATAAAGTAAAGAAAGAAATGCCTGACAATGCAAAATTAATACATTGCAACTTGGATTATGATGGGGAATATTGTAGGACTGTTTTTAAACAGGGTATTAAATTTAATATAATAATTATTGATGGCAGGGATAGAAATAACTGTGTAAATAACTCTATTGACAATTTAACAGAAGATGGTGTAATTATTTTTGATAACACGGATAGAACAAGTTATTCCGAAGGTATTCAGTTTTTATTAAACAATGGTTTTAAAAAAATAGCCTTCAAGGGCTTAATTCCTGCAAATGCACATAGTGGAGAAACCACAATTTTTTACCGAAAAAATAATTGTTTAGAAATTTAAAGAGGATACTCTCTATTAGGCAAAGTTTCCCCATAGATAGTCACACCTTTTAATGCATTTTCATTCATTTTATTCAATAAAGCTTTAGCATCAGCAAAAAAATATTTAACCCCTCTTTTATTTATATCTTTACAGATATCATTTGGTATGTGTTTTCTTATGTAGGCCGTAATATTTCTTTTTCCGGCATTTGGATTGGGCACTAAAGTCTCAACATTAATTTGGTTTCCTCCATAATCTAAAACTTCACCAATATAAACTTTATCTAAGAGGGTTTTTACAGGAAACTTACCTTTAAGAGTATCCTCTGAGCAATGAACAAATGATAGACACTGCCCTGTTTCAAGTCCTAATCCCAGAATTATTCCATTATATTCCACTATTTTATAATAAGGGCTGCATTCACCAAATGGATAAACTGATAAATGATGGGATTGTGTTAGCTCTTTTGCATATTTTCCAACTGCTACAACAGAATGGGTTGGATGTAAGCTTCTCACAGCATTTCTATGCCTCCTTGCTAGTTCCGGCAATAACCCCATTACTGTTGGTGTTCTTTTTACATTAAACACAGCACCAGAATTAAGATACTCTTCGGCTCTTACTTTTAATTGATTGCATGGCATTAAAATGGTTCCCTTCTCACCAACTTCATCCAAAAGAATGTTTAAAAGATCTGATGGTGTAAAATCAATATTTAGGTTGGTAATACTACTATGAACAAAAACCACAGCCCCTTTTCGTAAAAATAATTGTTCTCTTAATATTTTTCGGAACTGTTTTTCAGAAATTTTTGGAAGAATTCTCTTTCTAAATTTTCTATATGCAAGCTTAATTTTTTTATAATTCTTTTCTGAAAACAAAGCGTTAACTATACTCTCTATAAACATTTTACTTGCTCTTTAAAAATGCTGAATACATTAGTGCTACCTTATATTCTCGTGCCTTTTCTATAGCTATATCTTCGGTTAAAATTAACTTTTCATCAATTACTGAATATTTATCTTCAACCATCTCCCTAATTTCATCTTCATGTTTAAAAAGGTATATATGATCGATAGCAGGTGAATTTACAGGTACAGATATAAACAAGATCCCACCTGGATTCAAAAAAGTATGTATTTTAGCCAATAGCTCCTTTGGCTTTTCAACATGCTCCAACACTTCTCCTAAAGTAATAAAATCATATTTCTTTTTAGGAACGAAATCAAAAATATCGGCACAGATATAATTTACAACATCGTTACTAATAAACTTTTTAGCAATTTCTATTGATGAAGGGCTTATATCAATTAAATCAAAATGGCATGATTTTAAAACTTGGGTTGCTTCCGAAACATACAAACCATGCCCGCCACCAATTTCAAGATACCTTTTGGTTTGATTTTGATACTTTTTAATTTTTTCGATAAAAAAACCAAGTACATCAAAATGTTGTTTCCACAGAAACTGTGAAATCATGAGTCCTATCATGTGGTATTCCATGACTTCAGGGTTGTTATACACTTTTTGGAATACGTCATTAAATGAATCATTTGAATATTTCCCTGTTTTTCTAAACTTTAACTGCTCAAAAAGCATATCGTTAGTTAACTTCAGGTAGCATTCAACACCATAATCAAGATCTCTATTTTTAGCTTTTAAAACATCAATGAGTTTTTGGAAATAATTCTCCGACTTTTCTTTGAAAAAAGGTGCAAGTTGCTCCATATTGGCAATAACTTTTTTGCCATGACGTGGATTAGCTGCATTGATCTTTTTTACAATTTCATCTAAAACAAAACCCATCTATTTATATTTCTTCACTAATTCTACAATTTGAACAAAAGATTCAATATTTTGAATTTCTTCAAAGTCAAAACTACAATCAAACTCCTCTTCTAAAGCTGCCAAAAGGTTTACATAACCCAATGAGTCATAGTTTGCAAAATCAGACAACAGTGTTTTCTCCGAAATTTCGGATTCTTCCACATCAAAAACAGCAGAAATTACTTCCTTGATTTTATTTTCCATTTTCAAATTTTATATAATCAATTCCTGAATAGTTATATTTACTTAACTCTAAGCTATATTTAGTTTTACTATTTGAACTTTCAATTACTTTAAACCCGCATTTTTTGTATAAATTGCTTACCTGTTCATTTTTTTTTGTTTGTTCATAACTGGCAAAAAGCACACCTATCCCTTTTGTTTTCAAATAATTAATCAAATAATCTAACAATATAAATTCAATGTTACGCCCAATTATTCTACAACTCATCAAAAACGTATCGATTAAAGCATTTTTCTCATCCTGATATTTAAGAATAAACAGCCCAGTAATCCCATTGTCGCCATATTTATCTTTTACACCAACAGATAAAACATCATAATCATTACTTTCAAAAAACAATTCAATTTCTTTTTCGGTATATCTTTTTGTTGTTAAATTAAATTGATTTGTTTTTTGAGTCATTTGCGCCAGACGGGTAATTTGATTTTTTTCATTAGAAAATACCTCAAGTTTTATTTCTAATGCCCTCAAATAATCCTCAATATTACTAAACTGGTTTTTCGCTTGTTCTCTGTTTACTTGCTCTTTATAGATTTTATTTCTTTTTTTGTCCTCCTCGCTTATATTTACAAAGTAAAAAAAGGACATAGCATCCCTTATTTTTTTTGGATATAAAAAAATATCTTTAGGAACCTGAATACACTCTACTTCTGGTATTTTCTCTCTAATCAAATTTATTTCAAAATCTGAATCATCAACAAACACTATACTATCCAGGCCTAAATTTAGCTCTTTGGCAATTGCTTTTAAATTCGTAGCTTTATCTTCCCAGTTTATTTTCTTTAGTGTAATATCTGTTTCTTTTAGAATCATCCCCGGGTGCTTTTCAAATACCTCATCAACATCCGTTTGATTATTCTTGCTACATAAACACAATAGCACCCCCTGGTTTTTCAATTTGACCATGAGTGTTTGAATTTCTGCAAAAATACCACCTATCTTGTCATTTTGTGATATTTTTATTCCTTCTATGCCATCCTCACCTACAACACCCTTCCACAAAGTATTATCACAATCAAGAACCAAAACTTTTTTTGATTTTCCTTGAACAGCCAAAATTGCTGGTTGAATACTTTTAACATAAGATTTAAAGAAATCAACAGTAAAAGGCATTTTATTATTGTAAAAGTTTTTCCAGTCTACAGATTTTTCTATTGATACTTCTAAAAAATGCTTATTCAAATCTATCAACTGAAAATTGGGAGGCACTGACTTAACAAGAAAAGTATTAAGTTCGTCAGCTACATAATTTAATCTATCATTATTAAAAAAGACACTTTGAAATTTATTAATAAAAACTAATGGTGTATCCTTTAGCTGATCTATTAAAAAAGAAAGCTCAGACTTAGTTTTGTCAATAAAATCTATCAATTGACTGTCAGAGAATTTATATTCATTATAAAAAAAGCCTTCCGCTAAATTAAATAGCTCAAAAAAAACAATTACAGAATTATGTTTTTTGTATACGTTTGCATCCTGTAAAATATTATCATAGTTTCCAACATCAACTCTTGTATTAACCCCTTTTAATTGAAGGGAATATTCAAGAATTTCTTTAAGTTGATTAACAATACAATTTGACAACAAAGCTATCTTATAAGGTTCAAGATGAGCATTCTGTTTCGATAGAAATTTATTTTCCTTTAAAATTTGATAATATTTTAAATCATTCATATTCTTCTACTTCCAGGATTTCAATCAGTCCAACTTTTGGTATTTGATAAAAAGAAACATTTCTATTATTAAAAAGTATGGCAGGTTTTGGTTTACTAACACAAAAAAGTCGGTTTTCTTTTTGCAAATACTCAATCGCCTTATGTAAATCAACAGTTTGGTAGCATTGATGGTAAATAACTGTATCACTATTTCTGAGCATATTATTTACTGGGGAATCTTCATTAAATGGTTTTACAAGTTCAACATTGGGCATTAATTCAGATTTACAATAAATTAACTCGACATTTTGAATTGGATCATAAATTATTTCAGAACAATGATAAAACAAACTTTTATAATAATTTATCGATTTTTCAAAAGACTTTACAGCAATTGCAATATGGTGAAATCTTAAAACGCTAGAAATATTGCTACTTTTCACATTCATTTTCCCTATTTTCAATTAGTGCAAAAACAGGTATTACAAGTTTTGCATGTTAAAGACATCTCTATAAGTGACAAATTCGACAAGGTTCTCATATTCATCCTTAATCAAATTGATAAAATCACTCATTAATTTACACTGATTATCACCAAACGCTTTTGGATGAGAGTTAGCACATAAAAAAATCTCGTTTTCACTTGAATACTTCTTCAAAGAGTATTTTAATATTTGTTTTAAGTTATTGATATCCGTAGTTAGGTTATCAAATCCTAAAACAAGGGGAGCAAAGTAGGCATTTCGTATTTTATCAGATAATTTATCTACAACAAAACCAAACCCCTGGCCACCATGCTTATAAGCAACTTCTTTGTAGTAATTCTTATTCTTAATTTTTTTTATAACCCGTTCGATCCTATATTTGGGAAAAACAGGCATTGTGGTAACAGGGATTTCTAAAAGACCGTTTTTCGCAACTACTCTTAAATCACCATCTAAATCAATTAACCAATTAGATAAATCAGGCATTTTTCGATAGTCTTCATTTCTCAAATCACTCTTACTAAACAAACCTTTTACAACAGAGCTTTCAATCCTAATACCTTGATTAAACAATGCGTTCAAAATCCTTCCAGTTTCTGGGCTTAAATTATACCCTCCGCCCCTATATGCAATACATTTATAATCACCTGATTCCATATTACAAATTTCATACATAAGTTGAACTGACTCTGAAATTATCGCTTCAATATCCGTTTCATTTCCTGAATTTTTAAAATCAGCCAATTTAAATTTTCTTGATGGAATAAAGCTCTCATTTTCATAATTGCTTGCTATCCAGTGCGGATGGATATGTAATTGAGCATCATGCCCTTTAGCTAGCATCTCTTGAACTTGTAAATGAAATGGCTCAGTATAAGAATTATCACCCCATTGTTTAAACATTTTATAACTCAAAATGTCAATAAAAAAAGCTAATGGGACTTCTTTCTCATGTGCTAAACCCAGCAACCTGTTTGTTGGTTCAAACAAGCCTTTATTGTAATCATCACAACCACCAAGTGGCAGTTCATAGTCAAAAGATAAAACTAAATATACTTTTTTCATATCATCAAATATCGATTTTAATAATTCAAAATTGAAAGGCAAATAATTCTTTGTTAAATTTATCTCAAAAATTTCAATTCCTCTCAAACTTAATGCAAACTTCTCATCTAAGTTGAAAAAAACTCTTTACAAAAAATACTTATTTATGTTTAACATATCATTGCTCCTATTTATCTTGTTTTATTCTTAAAAATTTGTAGAGTGCTTTATTCAAATCAGTCGATGCATTGGTCAAAAATAAGAATAGCAAATACAAAAACATAATAGCAGAGCTTCTAATCAAAATATCTAATATATAATTATCAATTACCGGAATTAAAGATGAAATTAGATATACTGAAACACCAATTATACTTACAAGTATAAATCTTGCATTAAATGGGTTCATTTTAAACCTGTATTTGATAAAAATCAATTTCATTATAGTGAATGAAACAACATTAATCGCTGTTGCTAATGCAACGCCAATTATCCCCAAAATAGGAATAAAAATTAAGTTGAGTAAAACAGCCATAATTAACATTATACTCACAAAAAGGGTCTGGTATCGATAATACTTTGATGAAACTATTACTTGATTAGCAGCCCCTGTAGCCATTTCAAAAGTATATGCTATACCAATAATTAATATTATATACTTTCCTTTTTCAAATCCTTCTGGCAGAATTTCAAAAACATTATGAATGTTTGCCCAAAGACCCACCAAAACTAATAAAGCTACCAAATATTGATTATAAGAAGTTTCTTTATAAACCTTTTCTATTTCATCCACATCATTTCGTTTCCATGCTTCGGCAATTACTGCCGAAGCAATCTTGAGCAATGCTCTTGAAGGTATTTTTATAAAAGCAGCATAAATCACAACTGTTGAGTATATTCCTGTCGATTCCAGGTTTAGCATTGAACTCGTCATTGCTTTATCTATTTGCATATTTGCGCTACTTACTAAGCATGCTAATACTCCAAAAAAGCTAACACTAATCATAGACTTTGCTAAATCTCTGGATACAAAACTAAAGTTTGGCTTAATAACAAACTCTTTCTCAATTATTAATGCAACAATAAGAATTATAGCAGGAAGCGAAAGGGCAATAACATAAGCTACTACAAAACCTTGCAAATTAAAGAACTTAAAATAGAAGATAATCAAGGCTAGTAATATTAGCACTTTTTGCAGCAACTCTTTCAAAAAAATCCCTCTAACAGCCTTAAATAGCACCGTAGAATAATTATCTAGTAAATAAAAAATCAAAGAAAAAATTATCAAAGGAATTAGATAATCAATATATTCAACAAATAATGGTGAGTTTTCTATATTATGCTTTATGATTATGCTTCTTAACAAATAATACAGGAGCACGGCTAATAAACTACCCAAAAGGATAACTGATAGTACAAAAAAGAAAAAACCATTGTGCTTGTTACTATAATTCCTGAAATAAGAGAACATTCTTGTAATTACATTATTAAACCCTAAAGTTGCAAACTCTGCCAATACAATAGAGTATGCTAAAAGTGTATTAATAAGGCCAATTTCTTCCTCTTTTAGAATTCTTGGGAACAAAACAGAACTTGTTATAAAGCCAATAAAGACTCCTACATACAATAAAATAGTCCCCTGAATACCTTGTTTTTTAATTATTCCCACCCTTACTTAAATTTTAAAGTCTGCAAAGTTAATTATTTATTGCAAAGAATAGACCATCAGCAATGCCGACTTTTCAATACTTTTTGTAAAACACTTTTAACTTCCGTTTGATATTCTTATATTAGTGCCGGCATATTAAGAAAGAGAAATGGCTTCTAACACAAATGGAATTACAAAACGACAATTAACTGGTTCTTACTTATCAGTAACCATCAGTATTACACTGGTAATCTTCATGTTAGGCTTAATCATTTTATTGGTGATTAACGCCGGCAGATTATCAGATTATGCAAAAGAAAGTATTGGAATTTCAATTATCTTAAGTTCCGATGAGAACGAAATGAATGTAATCCGCCTGCAAAAAGAATTGGATGTATCTGAATATGTACTGGAAACCATTTATATTTCGAAAGAAGAAGCTGCAAGGCAATTAATGGAGGATCTTGGAGAAGATTTTGTTGGTTTTTTAGGTTACAACCCACTTTTATCCTCAATTGATGTGAAACTAAAGGCCGACTATGCAAATATCGATAGCATAAAAGTTATTGAAAGGCAATTAAAACGAAATGAACTGGTTAAGGAAGTTTACTATCAAAAATCATTAGTAAACCTCGTTAACGATAACGTAAAAAAAATCAGCCTGGTTTTGTTAATTTTCAGCATCCTTTTTCTGATTATTTCTGTAGCACTTATCAACAATTCCATCCGGCTTGCATTCTACTCTAAGAGATTTATAATCAACACCATGCAATTAGTAGGCGCCACTTCATCTTTCATCCGGAAACCCTTTGTTTTAAAAAGTTCGTTTTTTGGTGCATTAGGTGGACTTTTTGCAATTTTGTTTATGATTATTGTCATCTATTTTATCCAATCAACCCTTCAGGATATCATCATCATCAGAGATAAATTATTGATTTTTTCCATCATGTTTTTTTTGGGTATTATACTATCCGCTACCTCAACCTATTTTGCCGTAAACAGGTTTTTAAGATTAAAATCCAACCAATTGTATTATTAATTTAAATTATCAATATAATAATTTAGATTTTTTAATCGCCACCTTGCCTTTGTTGGTGGGCAATATGTACAATAAAATCGGCTTTAGCCAAAATATATCATTAATTAGGCTAAAGCCAAAAAGCCCGCAAACCATGACCCGCCGGCTAAAGCCGACGGTAATTCATAATGCACCTAGCAGAATAATCGCTCCTCAAGATATGTTTTCAAGTAAATTTCTCTTTTTAAATAATAATCAACAATCCAAAAATTTAACCCTCTGTTTCAAAAATCTTGTTATTTTTGTCCTTTCAGAAACAAAATAAATTAAGTAATGGCCAAAAAAGAAAGCGACAATAATCTTGAATTTGCTCTAGGCAAAGAAAACTACATTTTTCTCACTGTAGGTTTTGCAATCATCATCATTGGTTTCCTGCTTATGGTTGGCGGAGGCTCCGAAGATCCAAATGTTTTTAATGGTGATGAGCTTTTTAGTTTTAGAAGAATTGTATTGGCTCCACTGGTAGTTTTATTTGGTTTTATTTTCGAAATCTGGGCCATTATGAAAAAACCCAAAGAATAATCGTTTTTATATTGCACACACTAAAAATACAGCTAAATGGATTGGATAGAAGCAGTTGTCCTTGGCATTATTCAGGGTCTCACCGAATTTTTACCTGTAAGTAGCAGTGGCCACCTTGAGCTGGCAAAAGCATTTTTTGGTAATGAACAAGTACCACAAGAAAGTGCATTGATGACGGTAGTTTTGCATTTTGCTACTGCACTAAGCACATTATTGGTGTTCCGCAAAGATGTTGCAACCATTTTTAGGGGGCTTTTTAAGTTTAGAAACAACGAAGAACTAAGGTTTAGCATTTATATAATTATTTCAATGATACCTGCTGTTATAGTTGGATTAAAGTTTAATGATTTTATTGAGTCTTTATTCAGTGGACAGGTATTACTTGTTGGCTTAATGCTATTTGTAACTGCCATTTTGTTGGTTGCTGCCGACAAAGCAAAAAAAACCAAAAAGAATGTAAATATCTTTAGTGCATTTGTTATTGGAATAGCTCAAATGGTTGCTATTATGCCTGGTATTTCAAGGTCGGGGGCTACTATTTCAACTTCGGTTTTATTGGGAATTGACCGAACAAAAGCAGCGCGTTTTTCCTTTTTAATGGTAGTACCGTTAATTTTAGGTAAAATGGCACAAGAATTTATTGATGGAAAAGTTGTTTTTAGTTCAACCGATACCATTCCGGTTGCCGCTGGTTTTGGAGCTGCATTTTTAACCGGATTGTTTGCCTGCACCTGGATGATTTCCCTGGTAAAAAAGGCCAAATTGAAATACTTTGCTCTTTATTGCTTTGTAGTTGGGCTTATTGCTGTGTTATTTTCTTTGTAAACAGGTGCCAGCAGCCCTAAAAATTAGCTGCTTATTAAAATAAGGCTGCTTAAATGTGCCAAAAAAACGTCATTGCGATGAGGAATAAAAAAGCAATTCCGAAGGGCTCAGCGCGCTAATCAACTAAAACCATAATTCAAGGATTCCTTCACTTGCTCGGAATGTCGGTTTTAAACACCCTCTTGTTAAGCACTTTAACTTAAAACTTAGCAAGTCTGCCAGACTTAGTAAGTTAAAAAAAACTAAAATCGCAAATTTTTTTCCGATTCTAAGATAAATTTTCTATCTTTGCACGCTAAATTTTAGGGATAATATACTGATTTTCCGGCAATTTGCAAAAATCCAAAACTTAGGTGCATTTATGACAAACAAAGCTCTTTCAGATTTAAATTTTATTGAAGGAGAAGTTTTATTATTTGACAAACCTTTCAAATGGACTTCATTTGACTTAGTAAGAAAGGTAAGAGCAAAAATAAAACGGCACCTGGGAAAACCCAAAATTAAAGTGGGTCATGCAGGCACCCTCGACCCCAGGGCAACTGGACTGATGATAATTTGCACCGGAAAAAAAACCAAAGAAATAGAAAAATATCAGGCAACAAAAAAAGAATATGTTGCTGATATTTTTATTGGGGCAACAACCCCTTCCTACGATTTAGAAACTACAGTTGATAAAACATTCCCTACTGAACATATTACCAAAGAATTGGTGATTGAAACCCTAAATAAGTTTATTGGCGAACAGGAGCAAATTCCTCCGGCACATTCGGCAAAATGGGTTAATGGAGAGCGCGCCTACAAAAAAGCCCGAAAAGGCATTGAGGTAGAAATGAAACCATCAATCATTAACATTCACGAAATAGAATTGCTTGAATACAATATGCCCGAAATAAAAATAAGAATTAACTGTAGCAAAGGCACTTATATCAGATCTTTAGCAAATGATATTGGCCATGCGCTAAATTCAGGAGCATATTTAGCAAGGTTAAGAAGGACAAAAATTGGCGATTTTGATGTTGAAAACGCTTTGAAAATTGATGAATTTAATATTAGTGAAGCTGAAACACAGCTAGCTTAATAAAATAGAAGTTTAATACTAAAAAAGGATATAAATGAAGCTGTCAAGGTTCAGATTTGACTTACCAAGAGACTTAATTGCCCAGTACCCGGCAACCGAAAGAGATGAATCAAGGTTAATGGTCATTAACAGGGCTGAGAAAACAATTGAGCACAAAGTATTTAAAAATGTTTTAGACTATTTTGAAGATAAGGATGTTTTTGTGTTTAACGACACAAAAGTTTTCCCGGCAAGGCTATATGGCAACAAGGAAAAAACTGGAGCAAAAATTGAAGTTTTTTTGCTAAGAGAACTAAATAAAGAGCAACGGCTTTGGGATGTTTTAGTTGATCCAGCCAGAAAAATCAGAATTGGCAACAAACTATATTTTGGTGATAATGACCTACTTGTAGCTGAAGTAATTGATAATACCACTTCAAGGGGACGGACTTTACGATTTTTATACGATGGCCCCTACGATGAATTCAAAGAAGTGCTTTATCAATTAGGTGAAACTCCGCTTCCTAAATTTATTGATAGAAAAGTAGAACCGGAAGATGATGATAGGTACCAGACCATTTTTGCCAAACATATTGGCGCTGTTGCAGCACCAACAGCAGGTTTGCATTTTAGCAAACAACTTTTAAAGCGCCTTGAAATTAAAGGTGTTGACTTTGCCTATATTACGCTGCATGCCGGATTAGGAAATTTCAGGGGAGTTGATGTTGAGGATTTAACTAAACACAAAATGGACTCGGAAGAAATCAATATTTCATCCGAGGCTGTTGATATAGTAAACAATGCTCGCACACACCGAAGGCAGATTTGCGCTGTAGGAACCACGGTTATTCGCACACTTGAAAGTTCAGTATCAACACAAGGAGAGCTAAAACCTTTTGAGGGATGGACTAATAAATTTATTTTCCCACCTTATGAATTTAGTGTTCCGACCAGCATGATTACTAACTTTCATTTGCCATTAACTACTTTGGTAATGACGGTTGCTGCTTTTGCTGGTTATGATTTCTTATTCGAAGCATATGACGAAGCAATCAAAGAAAAATACAAGTTTGGAACATACGGGGATGCGATGTTGATTTTATAGTAAAAAGCTAAAATATTTCAAAAACGCTGGTTCATTCCTGAATTGGCGTTTTTTTTTGGCACATCACTTGCAAATGATTGCACTAATAGAGTTTATATAAATCTCTAATGAAATATTTCAATTAATAAATCGTTATAAAAGCAACCTATCGGCCTGTTTTTACATCGTATTTATTATAATGTCCAGAATTTTATAAATTAGTGTATATGCTTTTAGCCTCAGTCCCTAAATTTGTCACAAAAGCCTTCCCTTCGTTAATATGGAAAATACCAGAGAAGGAGAAAGTGCTGTACCTGACCTTTGACGATGGTCCAGTACCGGAGGCTACTCCGTGGGTACTTGAAACACTAAAGAAACATAATGCAAAGGCTACTTTTTTTTGCGTTGGTGATAATGTAAGAAAACACCCCGATGTTTACAAGCGAGTGCTGGAAGAAGGTCATTCGGTAGGCAATCATACTTTTAATCATTTAAATGGCTGGACATCAGATCCAAAAGTATATGTTGAAAACATTGAAAAGGCTGCAGAACATATCAACTCCAACCTTTTCAGACCACCCAGAGGCTTGCTTAGAAACCCTCATTTTCAACTAATTAAATCAAAGTACAAAGTAATCATGTGGAATGTTTTAAGCATTGATTACGAGAAAAAATTGAGCCCACAACAATGCCTTAAAAATGTCATTCAAAATGCCAAACCAGGCTCCATTGTTGTTTTTCATGACTCAATAAAAGCCTGGAAAAATATGAGCTATGCACTACCACTTGTGCTTGAGCATTTTTCTGCTTTGGGCTATCAATTTAAGCCAATCGAATTTAAACAACTCTCACAACGAAAGCCCAGCCTTATTGAAATGTGGTTTAATTACTCGTTCCAGAGAAAACGAGCCTAATAACCTGAGTTCGACATAAAATATTATTTGCCTTTTAGCAGGCAATTTCTAACTTTACAACATAATGTTCCGTTAATGATTTCCCCTTTATCAGAACATCATTCTACAATATTTAAAGTAGATAAACTCCCGGGCGGTGCTTGGGAGTTTTTTATTTCAGGATTTACTAGTTAATTTTGGCTCCGCACTTTTTGCAGTATTCTGCGTCATGGTCGTGCCCTTCGAAAAGGCATTCTGGACAAACCTGGGTGGTAACTTTTTTTCTTTTATGCATAGTAAATTCAGCAGTCACAATTCCTGTGGGTACTGCAATAATACCATATCCAAGAACCATAACAAAACTTGCGATAAACCTGCCTAAAGTAGTTGCAGGAGCAATATCGCCATAGCCAACTGTGGTTAAAGTAACAATGGCCCAGTAAATACCCTCTGGTATACTATCAAACCCATTTTCCTGCCCCTCAACAAGGTACATAATTGTGCCAATAATAATAACAACTAAAACAACCGCATACAAAAAAACGCTAATTTTAGTCCTGCTGGCTTTTAAAGCAGCAGTTATCATGGTACTATCCTGAATATACCTGGATAATTTTAAAATTCGGAAAATACGCAGCAACCGCAAAGCCCTGATTACTACCAATCCTTGTGCGCCTAAAAAAAAGATACCAATGTAGGTGGGTAAAATAGACAAAAGATCAATTAAGCCATAATAGCTTAAAATATATGAAAATTTACGTCTTATAATGTAAATTCTCAAAAAATATTCAAGAGTAAAAAAAATGGTTATGCCCCATTCAAGAAAGTAAAGCAGGGTTCCATACTCTTGGGCAATGCTTTTTACACTTTCAAGGGAAACAAATAAAATGCTTAGAAGTATTAAAATAAGTAAAACTATATCAAAAGCCTTACCCAGCCTGGTATCGGCTTCAAATACAATTTCATACAATTCATCCTTCAATGAACTCTTCTCATGCGAAGCATAATTATTCATCGAAACTAACTCAATGGTTAAGAATAAAAAAAAGATTTTGAGGAGCTTTCTCAGATTACTCCTCTATTATGGAAATATCAGTGAAGTATAAACCTTAACATCAATTGGCTTGGTAAACAGTCAGATTTTAGCATTTTTACTGGTAACTAATCGTCTACTTCTTTGTTATCAAGCTGAAAAATCTCCTCCAGTTTAACTTTGAAAAATTTAGCAATTTTTAAGGCCAAAACGGTTGATGGAACAAATTTCCCGGTTTCAATAGCATGAATTGTCTGCCTCGAAACATCAACTTTTTCTGCAAGTTCGGCCTGCGTAATTTTATACCTTGCTCGTTCAACTCTTATCGTATTGTTCATCATATAAATATTTAAGTTTTTTCCTTATCTTAAATTTCAAATTCATTTTCAGAAAGTTGAAAAATTTCACTAAACTCAACATCAAAATACCTTGCAATTTTTAATGCAAGTACTGTTGATGGAACAAATTTGCCTGTTTCAATTGAATGGATGGTTTGTCTGGATACTTTTAGTTCCTCTGCAAGTTCTGCCTGGGTAATTCTTTTCTTGGCACGTTCCACTCTAATTGAGTTAACCATCTTAGTATTTTCCATTTCTTTTATTTTTGAGTTTATTGATATTCTATTGTTTATTTCAAAAGTTTCAAAAAGTGTACCAAAATCAATTTTTGTAATCTTCGTGTATCCTATTCTTGAATATTTAAAACCTTTATATTCTTTTTTCTATTAAAACTGGATTAATAACTACTTCTGTTTTAATTGGTAGTGTGCAAAGTTTAAACAACTTTCGTACACCAAACTTGAAATTTTGAAATAAATACTTATCAATTTATATGCCAAAATCGCTTCAATGCAAAGTATTCTTTTCATTACAATGAATGGTGAATTTAAGGTTAATAATATTAAAACTCTCTTTCAACTACATCAACAACTTTTCACTGTTATGGTCTAATCTCCATTAGGCAATAACATAATTCGACATAGAGCAATTAATACCGAATGGTTATTCCCGAGAATCAGGACTAATCCTTCAACATTGTTCTCTTTGGTCATAAGAACAGTTGCTTCGTTCACTAAGTTCTAGCAAATTCTTTTTTATTATTTTAATAGCGATTTGGTATAACTGATTTGTAGAAAAATATAAAGAACTCGACAAACCACTTTAGTTAATTTCCTGAGTCGCTCTAAGCCAGGATTTACCGGGGCTTACCACCAGTTCTCTTCGCCCCTTATGCCTAATACTGGTTTAACCAACAATCAATTTAGTTATAGATTGTTGGTAGAAAACCATTTTAATTTTTTTATGTTCAAAAATCTTTGTAATTTTCATCTGTTATTTAATAATTTTAATTTATTTGGATGAAATCTCATAACAAATCATGACTTTTTCATCTTTTGAAAACATTATACAAATAAAGCAATGGCAAATTTTTTTGACACAAGTTCTGATATAAAATCATTTTTAACCTTTAGGTTGGGTGAAGAAGTATTTGCATGCCATGTAAATAAACTGCTTTCCATTTTAGAAATTCCACAAATTACCGATGTACCAGGCTCCCCAAGCTATATGAAAGGAATCATTGATCTTAGGGGAAAAGTTCTGCCAGTGATTGATACAAAGCTAAAACTTAACATGCCGGCTATTGAATTTAACAAGGACACCTGTATTATTGTAATGGATATTAACCTTGATAACAATAATCTTTTAGTAGGTATTTTGGTTGATGCGGTGATCGAAGTAATGGAATTTGACGAAGATAAAATATTGCCTCCACCTAACCTGGGCAGCAAATATCACTCTGAGTTTATTAATGGGATAGTAAAAAAAGATGATAAATTTATCATGCTTGTTGATATCGACAAAGTGTTCTCTTTAGATGAAATTGACTTTTTAAAAGGGGCGGTTGAATTTGAAGAAGAAACCAAAGATAAAGAAGAAGATAAAGAAAAGACAAAAGAAGAAAAGACTGAAAAAGTCGAAAAGAATAAAAAAGAGTAATAAAAAAAACCGGGTAAAACCCGGTTTTTTTATCCCCCCTACTCTTTTTTCTCACAACAAAACAAACGAAAACTAACACATTCATATAAAGCGACTTAGCATTTTTTATGACGAAATCATTGAAATTTTAGTACTATGTGTTGCATAGTACTAAAATATTTTCATATCTTTGTATAGGATATTATAATGCATACTAAAGTATTATATCATGAAAAACAAAGATTTAAATTGCCTAATTCTAAAAATTATTGCACAAAAGTACTCTTGTGCTCATGAAATAATGCAAAGGCTCAAAGAAAATGTACCAGATTTTGAGAAGCGAAAATTTTACCCAACTCTTTCAAAACTGCAGCTTGAAAATTATTTATGTACCAACTGGCTAAAAAACGACAAAGGCCAAAATGTAAAATACTACCACATTACCA
>JBNKJW010000233.1:0-3139 GCA_050291445.1 Bacteroidales bacterium
AATTTTTTTTTAAAATGATTCATTTAATTTAGGTATTTAGCAGGTCCACAGCAAATTTTGAAAGGCGCCATGTTTGAATTTGAATTTCAAGGTCAGTAAAAAATACTGTTAAAATCTTTCTTGATTATGTGATTGTTGACATTTTAAAACTTGATCAGTGCTACCAAATTAATTAGAAATTAGTAGATACTATGAAAAAATGTTGAAATTAGGTCTCAAGTTTAGCGTTTTTCTCATATTAAACAATTTCTTTATCCGATGCCAAATTTAGGAAAAATGGGGCTACTTTGAACAAAGTTCAAAGTAGCCCCAATTTTTATTTATCTCATTAAAATGATAATCACCGAAAAAAATTAAGCAAAAAGTCGATTGATTGAAAAATTTACGTTTATTTAATCATATTTTAGCAATTAATTTAAATTAATATCATCGATTTTATTGTAATTCATGAATGATATTTCATGACATTTCAATGACGATTCAGGAGTCGTGTGTAGGGTTTCTTTTAAAGTTACACCAATAATTATCAATTTTCCTAATTACCATTAGGATTCTACTCCCTTAAGCCATAATGCAAGATGCCCTAGAGTTGCCAGGGATATATTGTGATATTTCTATTTGAAAGTGGTCAAGGGCATGTCTTCATCATTAGCCAGATTGAGAAGTTTGACCTGCGCTGCCAATTTATTGGCAGCGCAGCTCAAAAACAAACCGCGCAATCTGACCAAAACGGCCGCGCAAACGCGCAAAAATTTGCGCAAAAATCACGATTGGCAGCGCAAAAAAGACAAGTCACATTTTGGCCGCGCAAAGGACGTTCCATTCCGGCATGGGAAATACACGTGGTAATTTGAGGCGAAGATTTGACGAAAGTAATCGTCAATCATCGGCTAAATGAATTTTCACGAAAATTCCGCGCACTTCCTCGGAAATACCGCGCATGTTGGAACCTTTGCACCTGAAAAAAACGCGCACTCAGATCGCCGAAAAAGCTATTGGCCGCGCACTCAGAAAACTTCTCAATCTGGATCATTAGGTTGTGCTGAGTATAAAATCATATTTTTCTAAATACCGATACCGTACTCTTTTGATACTGGGCAGTGGGCTGTTATAATGACCCTATGATGAATATAATACCATATTTTATGGACTGGCATGTTCAATATTATTATTTTTGGCAGTCCAAAATCGTGGAATTGTTCTTAAAAGAAACCTGAATTATTTTCAGTCCTGGTTTTGTTTGTACCGTACATTTATTCACAATACATTAATACATACCACCGGTAGGCCTACATATCGTAAATTATTTTATTACATTTTTTAGGTTGATCGAATCCAAAATGGTTAGAGTTTACAAAAGCAAGCCAGGTAGTAGGCCGTACAAGGCTTACGATGATTCTACTTTGGATAGAGCCCTTAAAGAAATAAAAAACAATACAATATCGCTGAGAAAAGCTGCTGTTAAATATAAAATTTCGGTCGGAACACTTCATAATAAAGTTCAACGGAAGCATGAAAAACAAGTGGGTCATCCAACAGTTTTTACACCTCAAGAAGAGTCAGTTTTTAAAGCTCATGCACTAGTTTTAAGTCAATGGGGCTTTCCTTTGACCAGTTTTGATTTCCGTAAGTTGATTCAATCTTATTTGAACAGCATAGGTAGAACCGTTGTTTGCTTTAAAGAAAACCTGCCATCTGAAGGTTTTATTGAAAAATTTCTCAAGAGGCATATAGATATTGGCTTGCGAAAGTGTCAAAATATAAAGAGAAACCGAGCTAAAGTCACGGCCCAAGAATGCCAGTTGTATTTCAACCATTTAAAGGAAACGATTCAAGGAAGAGGAGGAGATGACGTAATAACTAAAGAAAGGATTTACAACTACGACGAAACTAATCTGTCTGACGACCCCGGATCGAAAAAAGCTATTTTCAAGCGGGGAGTAAAGTATCCAGAACGCATTCTTAATTTTTCGAAGGGGGCGATTAGTCTTATGTTTTGTGGATCAGCTGATGGTCGTATGCTACCAACATATGTTGTATACAAAGCAGAACATTTATGGGATAGATGGACGGAAGGAGGCCCACCAAGTACAAGGTACAATCGATCTAAATCTGGTTGGTTCGATCAGATATGCTTTACAGATTGGTTTGAGACCGTTCTTGTACCAGCAGTTAGAAGGCAAGAAGGGCGTAAATTAGTATTTGGAGACAATTTAAGTTCTCACTTTTCACCGAAAGTTCTCCAATTGGCTCGTGATAATCAAATTGAATTTGTGTGTTTGCCACCAAATGCAACCCACCTACTTCAGCCATTAGATGTCGCTTTTTTTAGAGCACTCAAATATGCTTGGAAAAACATTTTGACTGAATGGAAGCTCCAAAATGAGGGATCAGATACCCTCAACAAGAATGTTTTCCCAGCGCTTCTTTCCAAGTTGCAAAATAGAGTGTACGAAGATGGTAAAAGTGAGCAAATTAAATCGGGTTTTCGTAAATGTGGAATTGTTCCATTCAGGCAGGAAGAAGTGTTAATTCGTCTCCCTGATTATAAGCCTGCTGCAGAGCCATCAGTTTCACCTACTACAACGTCGAACACTGTGTCCACTGCGTTGATTCGTCTGCTTGAAACAAAAAGATCACAGCCAGAAAAAGCCAAAAGAAAAAAGAGAATAAATGTTCAACCTGGTAAATCGATCAGTTACGAGGAATATATCAATGCAGCTGGTACAAGTACGGAACCAAAACCCAATGAAGAAGCCGCAACCGATGATGACCAAGAAAATGATGAAGTTAATGGAGATGATCAAAGTGATAATGATGAGTATGAAAATGTAGTCCATATGGACCCAAGCCAAGTCCATTTAAACTTGATGGTAGTTGTTCGTTATGAGGGGTCTGAGTTTCCCGGTAAAGTTATAGAGGTTAAGAAAAATGGTGCGGTGGTGTCTGTTATGCAGAAATGTCAAAAATTCGGGTGGAAATGGCCGAAATCAGAAGACGTACTAGAATATAGTTGGTTAGATATCCTACGTCCAGTGAAAAATATTAAAGCTATTAACTCTCGTGGTATGTTTGAGATAGAGGGATTGGAGGATACCTGGGGAGTCTAAAAAGCAAAAGATTTTAATATTTTCGTAGA
>JBNKJW010000234.1:0-7982 GCA_050291445.1 Bacteroidales bacterium
GTTTTTTACCTTTCTTGACTAACTTAATAGCTGTTTTCCTAATAATAAACCGTTCTTCTTCAGACAGCGTTCTTAAATCAACTTTTTCCATAGAACAAAGATAATGAAAAAATCTCGGTATATTGCCGCCAAGTTAATAATTAGCTGTCCGGTGCTATCAAGTTGCATTAATGCAGATTCGTACCATGCTGTGCCATAATAGTTTGAAAATCCCTTATGATAATCGTTAAAATAGTTGTTTTCGATTTTTGCAATGGTATTAATTGCATCTACAGAATTAAATCCCAAATAATGGTTTGAATTGGTACTATACGAAGTATAAAGGCTATCTTTTTCAATAAAAATAGCACCTTTCCTAATTTTTCTTCCTCTCTGTTGATTGCAATTACATAAAGAAGAAAGAAAGCAAAAAATGACAGAAAAGATTAAATACCTATATCCAGTTTTTAGCATAACAGAACTATATGGCTCTAGTTTAGCTTTGGCTTGACCCAAAAACTAAGCAAAAAAGTCAAGGCACCATGAAAAATCTCCCCCATCTTTTATCAAACCTAAGTACAGCCGGGTGATCTTCGAAACAAGTTCGAAGCTTCCCGGTATCGTACTAAGGTTTGATTGCAACCTGGGTGAAATTTTTCATGAGGCCGATCGCTTTGCATTAAATGCATACTTTTTTCAATTTTTTCCAAACAATAAAAAATGAAAAAATATTTTGGGCGATCTTCGAAAAAAATCCGTTGGCCGTGCTCCACCGTTGAGTAAATGCAGCGAAAAGGATATTTTTTTCTTGACTTTTGGTTCTTTTTGTCAAGAAAAAGAACAAAGAGAAAAAAGTCCAATAAAAACATTTGTATTTGCTAATTGTGTGTAATCTTTTATTTCGCCAATTGCTTTGAATACTCAATTTTCTATCTTCATCTTTTTATACAGTTTTACATGGCATTTTTAAACTAGAGCGAAATTTATTAATTCTTCTATTAATGCATTATCTTTTCAAAGGTAACTTCATCCTTCTTTCCCCATCAAAAGCACACAATGCATTGGCAACAGCTGCTGCGGTGGGTATCAGGCCAATTTCACCAATTCCTTTGGCTCCATAGGGTCCAACAGCATCCTTCACTTCCACTCCAACCACCTTAATTTCAGGAGTT
Organism: Bacteroidales bacterium; assembly: GCA_050291445.1. GTDB lineage: Bacteria > Bacteroidota > Bacteroidia > Bacteroidales > NBLH01 > NBLH01. The sequence goes on from JBNKJW010000234.1 coordinate 1,152, forward strand.
TGATGTGCCCGCAAAATTTTAAGGTTACTGAATTTATCACTTTTCAGATAGCCATTTTCCATTGGTAAATCTTCTGTCAGAGCATATCCCAAACCCATGTGTACTGCACCTTCAATCTGACCTTCGAAAAGCATGGGGTTCATAATTTTGCCGGCATCGTGGGCGGCAATCATTTTTTTAATTTTGCCCTTTTCATTTAAAATGCAAAGCTGGGCTGCATAGCCATAAGAATAATGGATTATTTGATCTTTCACATTGGCGCCAGGCTTGTTGGTCCAGTTGCAAGTGAACTGACCTTTATAGGTTTTTCCAAGCAATTTTTTCAATGATTTTTTTTCCAAATCGGATTTCAACCTTTTTGAAGCATCAATTATTGCCAATCCAACTAGCGCCGTAGCCCTTGATGACGTAGTCATTCCGGTTTTTATTTGTGCCTGGGTATCAACTATTACTTCAACTATTTCAGGATTTAATCCGGTTTCTTCACAAAAGGTTTGTAGTGCCATGTTGTGTACCCCTTGCCCCATTTCAGTCCAGCCATGATGCAAACGAATTTTATTTTCAGCAACTATTTCAATTTTTACCACAGACTCGTCAACCATGCCATTTCCAACACCCGAATTTTTAATGGCGCAAGCCAAACCAACGTATTTATGCTTGTAAAAATCATCTTTCAGCGCATCTAAACAAGCCCTGATGCCCACATCGTAAACTTTTTGCCCGGTTGAAGTAGTTAAACCATCAACCAAAGCATTATCGTAACGAAATTTCCATCGGTCAAATCCACCTTTCTTGCACAATTCATCAATGCAGCTCTCAAGTGCGAAGACCACCTGATTTGCGCCAAAGCCCCTCATAGCGCCACTAGGTATGTTGTTGGTATACACCGTTTTAGCTTCAATATCAACTACAGGAATAAAATAGCCTCCCGCTGCATGACCTGCCACCCTTTCGAGCACTTTTGCACCAACTGATGCATAAGCTCCGGTATCGCCAACTGCCCTCAATTTTAACGCGGTTAATTTGCCATTTTTATCGGCAGCCAACTGAATGTCCATAAAAACCGGGTGCCTTTTGGGGTGCAATCGAATAGATTCTTCACGGGTTAAGGTCAATTTAACAGGCTTATCCATTAAATAAGCAAACAAGGCCGTTTGCCCCTGAACACTCAAATCTTCCTTGCCTCCAAATCCACCACCATTTGGTACCAGTGTCACACGTACTTTTTCTTCGGGCAAGCCTAAAATCATGGCTACCTGCCTTCGGTCTTCATAAACTCCCTGACTTTGGCTAAATAGCTCCAATCCACCATTTCCATCTGGCGTGGCAACCGAAGCTTCTTTTTCTAAAAAGGCATGCTCAACTCTTTGGGTACTATATTGGCCCGAATAACTGTAGGTTGAGTTATCAATTACATCACCGGCATCACCAATTTTAAAGCTGGTGGTTTCAAAATTATTGGGTCGTTCCTCATGAATACGCTGACCAACAATGGCTTCGAAAACATCTGTTACGGGCTCAAAGACATCGTATTCCACTTCTATTAATTCAACAGCCTTTCGTGCAATGGCATCCGAATCGGCTACCACTCCGGCAATCACATCACCAATGTAGCGAACTTTCTTTTCTTCGCCCACCATTACTGGCCAGTCTTGAATAATTAGGCCTACTTTGTGCTCGCCCGGAATATCTTTTGCTGTAAAAACACGATGTACGCCCTCCAATTTCTCTGCCTTTTTGGTGTTAATTTTCAACACTTTGGCACTTGGGTATTTGCTAAATTTCAAGGCGGCAAACAGCATTCCATCCAAAAAAATATCATCCACAAAATTTCGCTTTCCAATAGCGGTTTCATATGCCTGATATTTAGGATGCGAAATACCAACTTTTCCAGAAGTTTTAGTGATTTCTATCTGCTCATTTTTATTGATTGTTTCAGCTGCGTATAAAATGGCATCCTCTATTTTCTTGTAACCAGTGCACCTGCAAATATGCTGACGCAGAGCCTTTTGCACATCCTCCAAAGTTGGCTCTGGATTGGTTTGCAACAATACCTTGGTTCGGGCAATGAACCCAGGAGTACAAAATCCGCACTGAACAGCTCCTTTGTTTACGTAGGCTTTAACAATAGTATCTTTTATATATTCAGGAAAGCCTTCCATAGTCAGAACTTGGGCTCCTTCAAGGCGACTCATTTTTGTAGTGCAGGCAAGTTTTGCTTTACCATCAATTTCAACCGTGCAAGCCCCACAAGCAGCCTGACTTGAACAACCATCCTTAGCTGATGTTAAATGTTTATCGAGGCGCAAGTAGGTTAACAGATTTAGTTCAGTATCTCCCTCATATTCAACCAGCTCCCCGTTTAGATAAAATATAATCATAGTTATTGATTTTGAGAGCAAGTTAATGAAAAAATAAGTATTAAATGAAATTAAGATTTGTTTGATTAGTATAAACTATTTCAAATTAAATCTGGTTAATTCATTAAAATATATAATTGTTTTATCCTTTGTATTACTTTTATGAAGATTATGCAATTAATCTAGTATTGAATATGATATTTATGAATTCATTTTTCTTTATCGTTTCTATCTTCCTATTTATAGAAACTATTGCAATAATTAAATTGTTTGAGAATATCAAGAAAAGGAAGGTTGCCAAACCCATTAAACCTATTAGTATTATTGACATTGCTGATGGAGTGTGTGCCATACAAGGAAAAATTGTTGCATTGGAAGAGCCACTACTTATTAGTCCATACAGAAAGATCGAATGTGTTTATTATGATTTTAGGATTCGTAAACAGACAAAGATAGGAAGAGGAGTATCATGGTGGGACAATATTGTTCTTGAGAATAAGAGTTTAACTGTTGGGATTGATGACGGAAATGAAATCTTGGAAGTTGACTTAAGAAAAGCAAATTTATTAATTGGAGATAAATTTAAGACAATATCTCCAAGGTTCAAATTTCCAAACGATTATCAGAGAAAACTTCTATTAAAGTATAGTTCTAAAGAAAAGCCATTTTCTTATGGTTATAGAACAAGTTATTCAGAAACACTTATAAGGGAGGGTACTGAAGTTTATTTGCAAGCTAATTTTAAACATTATGTTGCAGATTCAAGAATGCTGTTTAATGATGCTCAGAACATCATTATCTCGCAAGGAGGCAAAGGAGGGTTGATAGCTGAATATCAAACAAATATACTCATGTCGGTTTTAGGAGTTGTTATTGGAATTGCCATTCTATTTTTTTATTTTCTTTAATAAAAACACCCTGGCTAACAGAGATTAACAGAGTTACACACCACAATTGATTTTTATTAGTATCATTTCTTTTACATGCTCATAAATGATCCAATAAGTAAATCTTTCTCTTTTTGCCCCAAACTTACATTGCCATCAAAATCGCGATACGTACCGGAAAAAATATTATATTCACGCTTAAATATGAAGCTCCGTGTTCTTCTTACTTATTGTGAACTTTAATTTTAGCCAATAATGCTTTTCCATGTCCTGCTGAACATCAAAGATCCCCTTCTTCTGTATTAACACAAAGTTACCAACATATTAATTTAACATCAATTGAATTTGGATGGTTTATAAATTTTAATCATATTCGCTGCTCAAACCAAAAGCCAAAACCACTTAACAACTAATACATTTAGATAAAAGAATTTTTAGTAATAAATTTAAACAATCAAAGTGGAATACGGAATTGCTGAGGTACTTACGCTCCTTGGTTCTTTAGGAATCTTTCTTTTTGGAATGAAGTTGATGAGCGAGTCGTTGCAAAAAGTGGCTGGCGAAAAAATGCGAAGCATTTTAGAAGCAATGACTTCTAATCGCTTTAAAGGTATTTTAACTGGTTTATTAATTACGGCTGTTATACAATCTTCATCAGCCACCACTGTGATGGTTGTTAGCTTTGTAAATGCAGGATTACTATCGCTTATCGAATCCATTGGTGTAATAATGGGTGCTAATATTGGAACCACCATTACAGCCTGGTTAATTTCAATTCTTGGATTTAAAGTAAAAATGAGCGCCCTTGCCATCCCTTTAATTGGTTTAGGTTTTCCTTTGATCTTCTCAAAAAACACCAATCGAAAATCATGGGGCGAAATGATTATTGGTTTTTCGCTGTTATTTATTGGTTTGCAATATCTTAAAGAGGCTGTTCCTGACATAAAAAGCAACCCTGAAGTGCTCAATTTTCTGGGTAATTATATCCATATGGGTTATTTTTCTTTATTGCTTTTCTTGTTTATTGGAACTATTTTAACAGTTGTGATACAATCTTCAAGTGCAACAATGGCCTTAACATTGGTGCTTTGTTTTAATGGGATAATACCATTTGAAATTGCAGCTGCTATGGTACTTGGTGAGAATATTGGAACAACAATCACGGCAAATTTAGCAGCACTTGTGGCCAATGTCTCAGCAAAAAGAGCTGCCAGGGCACATTTTATTTTTAACATCTTTGGTGTTATCTGGATTTTATTACTTTTTTACCCATTTATAAAACTTATCAACTGGTTTATTATCGAAACCGGAGGACAATCGCCAGATACTACTTCAGCAGCTATTCCCGTTGCCTTATCCATTTTCCACTCTGGCTTTAACGTTGCCAATGTACTGATAATGGCGTGGTTTGCTCCATTCATTGAAAAAGTAGTTGTAAAATTGGTGCCCGACAAAGATACTGATGAAGAATTCAGGTTAAAGCACATTAATGTTGGTACCGTTTCTACTTCTGAATTATCAATTCTGCAAGCTCGAAAAGAAATTACTGTATATGCCGAACGAGTTTCAAACATGTTTGGTTTTGTAAAAAAGCTTTATGAAGCCGATAAAGACAAGAAGTTTGACAAATGGTTAAAAAAAATAGAAAAATACGAGGAAATTAGCGACCGTATGGAGGTTGAAATTGCAAGCTACCTGACAAAGATTGCTGAATCAGAATTGAGTGGGTTAGGTACAAAACGTATTAGGGCTATGCTTGAAATAATTGATGATATTGAAAGTATTGCAGATTTATGTTACAACATATCAAAAACTTTACAACGAAAAAGAAACGGGAAAAACGAATTTCCTGAAAAAATTACCGAAAACATTCGAAAAATGTTTTCACTGGTTGATGAGGCATTAGAAGAAATGATTATAAATTTATCAGAGGAATATAGTGATGTAGATCCTTCAAAATCGTTAATGATTGAAGAAAAAATTAATAGCTATAGGAACCAATTGCGCGAAGAACACATAGCAAATGTAAAAGCTTCGAAATATAAATATAAAACAGGTGTTATTTATAACGAGCTATTTTCTGTTAGTGAAAAACTGGCTGATTACATTGTTAATGTTACGGAAGCAATCAATCAGGCTAAAAATTAACATGATAAAAGTGCCGTTCTATATTGTGGCAACACCTAGCTCTTGGCTCCGCTGAAATTCATCCTGATACATAAAATACTCTTATTTTATCGCCTCTGCATACGAGCTCTCCAAACCTTTCTGGTGTTCAAACTCATCAATTGCCAGTTGAATTAGTTGATCAACCAGGGCTGTTTGAGGGATACCAGAATAATCCCATAATTTAGGATACATGCTTATTTTTGTAAAACCAGGCAATGTATTTATTTCATTGATAATCATTCGGTTATCTGGTGTCAAAAACATATCAACGCGCGACAAACCTTTGCATTCGAGGCATTGATACGCTTTTACTGCAATTGCTTTTATTGGTTCAATTAACTCTTCAGGAAGTTTGGCTGGAACATCCAGTCGGGCATCGTCTTCATCAAGGTATTTGCTCTCGTAACTGTAAAAACTTTTGGTAGGAATTATTTCGCCAGGAGCTGATGATTTTGGAAAATCGTTACCTAAAACTGCACATTCTATTTCGCGACCGATAACTTTTTCCTCCACAATCACTTTATCATCATACAAAAAAGCTTCTTTCAAGGCTTCCTCAAATTTTTCCTTTGTATCAGTAAATGAAACACCTACCGACGAGCCCATATTCGCCGGCTTCACAAACAATTCATTACCGAGCTTTTTAACAATATCATCGTAGCCAATTCTATTTTTTTCCGATTTTCGTATGGTAACAAAGTCTGCAATATCAATTCCGGCATCCCTAAACAGTCTTTTTGCAATATCTTTATCCATACAAACAGATGATGACAAGGTTCCGGGCCCAACACAAGGCAAGCCAGCCATTTTAACCAGGCCCTGCAGTGTTCCATCTTCGCCATACGGCCCATGAAGCACAGGAAAAACAACATCAACAGTAACAATTACTTCCGCAGTTCTTTGGTTAATTATTTTTCCTTCACCAAAATTTTGCGACAACACAACAGGCTGATTATCAACCCACCACTTGCCTTCTTTGTCAATTTTTATCTCAACAACTTCGTATTTGGCTCTGTCAATTGCATTCAATACATTTTTTGCTGATGCAAGGCTTACCTCATGCTCAGCAGATTTGCCACCAAACAAAACGGCCACTGTTATTTTATTGCTCATTTTTCTAAAATTAATTTTCGTGGTAAAATTATAAAATATGTGTAATAACCTGAGTTCGACATAAAATAATTGCACAGTTTAGGTTAATTTTTAGTAGAAATTGGCCTAAATTTTTGAAGGACTATCGGGATAGTTCAATAAAATTGGGGGCGATTTATGCGAAAATTAACTAAATCTAAAAAGAAAAGTCATAATCATACCATCTCTGCACTGAAAATTTCTTAAAATAACCCGTTATTATTTCAAAATTTTCAGTGCAGATCTAGCACAATTATGACTTTCTGTGCCCATTATTTTACATC
>JBNKJW010000235.1:0-2744 GCA_050291445.1 Bacteroidales bacterium
AAAATTATATTATCGCCTTTACCTTTTCAAACAAGCTCAATAGTTGGTCAAACTCATCGGAAAAATAAAATTCGATGTTTAATTGTATTTTTTCATTCAATAAGTTTACTAAGAATTCAATTTAGAATCTATCCAAATAACGTCTACTGCATATTATTTTAATTGGCCTTGACCTAGTTTATAATCGAAAACAAAAAATGTAACCATGTACAAAACAATATTTTTTAAGTCAAAAATATAAGGTGTTGAATTTCAGAGGGTAGTTGTAGCCTGAAGGTGTAATTTGAAATCAATCTAAATTTAAAAATCACTATTTAAATTACAGTAATGACATTAAACAGGTGGAGAAATATTACTTCGAACCCTCTTTTCACAGAAAAGTATTTTCTGTAATCTTGCATTTTATCATACTATATTGATAATGTGCAAAAGCAGTGATAACAGCCTTTTTATTAGGTAGTTGCAAGTTTAACCTGGCGAAATTAGTTTAGTTTTTCTTACTCAATTAATCCCACTTTTAATTCTTCTAAAATCGAATGTGCATAAATAACATCACAATTGTTTAGTTTAGCCCATTCTTTAGCAATTATAGAATTTTCAATTTCAATAAGGTTCTCATCCAGCACCTTTATTATTCTTTCTTCTAAAACCTTAGACTGTTCAAGGTATGTTCTTGCCTTCCGGCCTAAAACCCTTGCAGAGACTTTTAATTGATCTAATTCTTCTGTATCAGGAAATATATCATTATGGTTCTCTACTATATCATCCCATTCGTATTCGAAATACGCTTTAATAATGTGTAAAGTATCTGCTAAATCATCTCCTCTTTTTTCGGGCCTATCACTCCAGGCAACAAGCTTTAACAAAACTATTCCAGGTAAGGGAGGTATTTGTGCAATTTTTTCTTCGATAGGTATTTTAATTGTTTCCTTTAAAACCTCTTCAAGCCCAATAACATGTAAGTCTGAGTATCTTTCATTAAACTGGATGGTGTCATTTTGTGCAATTTGCCCATATGGTAGCAAGTCAATAGCTACATTGTACTCAGAGTGGTATAATGTCCAAGGGGCTTTTACTTTAGTGAAACCTCTTTTCACAAGCTCCTCAACAACTTCTTCATATTCATTTATTGAAGAAAGCATCACTGCAAAATCAATGTCCTTTGTACCTCTGCTAGGTTTAACTCCTTCTTTTAGAAGCTCTAATGCTATTGCACTTGAGCCTATTAAGTAATAAGGGTGACCTTTAGCTTTCATTACTTCATCAATGAAGTAAAAGGTTTCTTTAAAGTAAGGTACTGCAAGCTCTTTATAGGTTTGGTTTAATTTGTTCATCAAAAATTATTTGGGCGGTTTCTGTACATCGTTTGTTGTTTTCAAGCATAAGATCTGCATATACCAAGATTGGAGGTACTATATGTTCATTATCTTGCTTTTTCCAGAACATATTATAAACTTTAAGTTCCCCGTTTTTATCTGGGATTAGTTTAAGCTTTTTCATTAATTCCAATTTGCTTTCCGCAGTATATAACGTAAGTTCACCAGGCCGCAAATAATTCGTTAATATATCACCAGCTGGTTCCCCTCCCCAGGCTGAAGTATTTTCATTAAGGTTTAAGTCTCTCCAATTACCTTTCAGCTTATAGGTTCCCATAAGAAGGCTCTTTTTAAGGTTCATACCGTATTCAGTTATCCACCTGTCAAGAAGACCTCTCCTATTTATCCATAAATAAGTTTTTTTATCTTTTTGTTGCAGAAAACCTGTTTCTTTCAACCCTGCAATTACCTGGGGTATATTTCCCAGGCCTACCCCGGTTAAATCCGCAATCTGCCTTTGTGGCATATTTACCAAATTTTTATCTAGTAAAAAATGGAAGAGTACTTTCAACCCTGTTTTGGTAAAAGCCCTGTTCCCTGTTTCCCTTGGTATCTTAGTCGGGTTACTCTTTTCAATCCATATCAACACATCTTTGTAACGGAAATAAATGTTGCCATTAGTTTCTATATAAGGGATATTGCTTTCATGAAATTGCTCTTTTGCACCAGGGTAAATCTTTTCTGCAATTATCATTAAGTTCGGATTATTGTCTTTATTCCTAATAATAGCTGGAAGTTGATGGTTATGTACTTCCTTTTTCACTTCAACCTTAAAATTTAACAATACTTTGCCCAGCTTAATTGAAATTTGGCCATCAAGCTTACCAATCAGCCACTCAATCTTAGTTTGCAGTACTTTTTCAAGATTTTCAATTGCAATATTTATGATTTCCTGTTCTTTCATGTTCACAAAAATAAGTTGTTCACGATATGTGAACAATTAAATTTAATGAACAAAGTTATGAAAATTTGCAGATTCCTAAAACAAATCCCTAAAAGAATTGAAACATATATTTTCAAATCTATATAATCAAACCAGGTGATCTCTTTTAAGTTTTATTAAAATAGAACTATTTTTTTCATAATTTCACCCTTTTAACTATTAATAACAAGGATATCGAAAACAAAGAAATGTTTACCAATTGAAGCTTTGATAAAGTCATAAACAGTTGATATACAGTGAATAGTGGAGGTTTATTGCAAGTCCGCTCGTGACCTCTAAAAGTCGGTTTTTCCGGCTTTTTTTATGCTCTAAAATATTTCGATTAGTTTTACCCTGGACTAAAAAAAGTCTTTGAATGGATTTTGACAAATATTTCTTCATCAGTTTTTAACTGTTTGCCAATTGCTTCACCTCATTGTAATGCC
>JBNKJW010000236.1:0-7120 GCA_050291445.1 Bacteroidales bacterium
AAAAGGCATTGGTATAACTTAGAGAACGAAGTGAACGTTCTCATGACCAAAGGGAATAATGCCGAAGAATTAGCATGTTAAGAAAATTTATTTTCTGTTACATGATAACCATTCGGTATTAGCAAATGGTTGCCATTTGTAAGTTGGACAAATGAGGTTGCTGATACAGAAAGTTTCATAAAATCATTGGTTGATGTGCCAGTGGATTAGCGTGAATTTGTTTTTGTCATTAACTATCGTAATGAATTTGCTGGTATTATTGGTTTTAGGGGAACTGACGGGCTAAATAGGAAAACTGAAATTGCTTATTGGTTGTCTGAGCCCTTTCAGGGAAAGGGGGTTGTGGTTAATGCAGTGAAGGAAGTTATTAATTTTGCTTTTACAGAACTTAAAATGAACAGGGTTCAAATTAGGTGTGCCATTGGTAATGTGAAAAGTGAAAAAATACCTCAGCGGCTGAATTTTAAATTTGAGGGAATAGAAAGAGACGGAGAACTTCTCCCTGATGGGAAATTTACCGATTTAGAGGTTTATAGTTTGTTGAAAAGTGAAAAGCTCATATAGGGATTTATACAGAAAATAGAATCTTTTTAATAATTAAATGATTGATTTTGAATGTGTTAGTCGTGAAATTGGTTGCTGGACTAAAATTTACAAAGTGGTGAAACTCAAACATAAAAAACTTATTAAGTTACTGCAGAAGGCCTATTCTGCTGAAAAAGCTGCGGCTTTTGCTTACCAGGGGCATGCTTCTTCGGTTAGAGACAAAGAGGCAAAACTAGCCATCAAACAAATTGAAATTGACGAATGGGAGCACCGCGAAGAAGTGAAAAAAATAATGGAAGTATATGCTATTCCGGTTTCTAAATACAATGAACTTCAATTTCATATTATTGGCAAAATAATTTCGTTTAGCTGTTTTATCATTGGTCGGTTTATGCCATATTATTTTGCAGGAAGGCTCGAAAGTGGTAATGTTTGCGAATATTTTAAAATGAAACACTATTTTAATTCATTGGGGATAACTACACATGATCAAATACTTTATCAAATGGGGATAAAAGAAAAAGAACACGAAGTGTATTTTCTTGAAAGAGTGAAAAATGATAAATGGCTTTCGGTTTTTGAAAAAGTGTTTTTATGGGGAAAAAGGAAAAGCCTTAATAATGTTGATCTGAAAAAAACTTATCCAGTGGAAGAATCAGATATTTATTGCAAATCAGGTAAAGAAATCTATTAACAATATAATGAAAAAGTTATTAAAAGTGGCCAAAAAATATAGTAAAATGAAGTAACAATGTCGCTATTATTCTAAAATGGACTAATTTTACCCCAATCACTTTAGCAAAACAATTATGAAACAAATTAACATCCTGGTTATTTCTCTCCTTTCGGCATGTTTATTCTTAACCTGTGAAAGAAAGAATCCATCAACAAATTCTGAAAACAAGCAAATAACAATCTTTTACACCAACGATGAACATGGCTGGATGGAACCAACTGATGAATACAGCGGTGCTGCAGGCATGTCAGGAGTTTGGCAGGCACGTGAAGGATATGATGGTTCCGATCCTTATCTGGTTTTAAGTGGAGGTGATATGTGGACCGGCCCTGCTATTTCAACCTGGTTTGAAGGTGAACCCATGGTGGATGTTATGAACCAAATGGGCTATGACGCTGCAGCTTTGGGCAACCATGAATTTGATTTTACTGTTGAAGTTTTAAACAAAAGGCTGCAAGAAATGGATTTCCCTGTTTTGGCAGCAAATATTGTTGAAAAATCAACCGGAAATGTACCAGATTTCGTTAAACCTTATCTTATAAAAAATGTTGATGGTATAGAAGTTGGTATAATCGGATTAGCTTCGTTAAATACTCCTAATTTAGCCTTTCCCGAATATGTTGAACCCTATGAGTTTACTGATTATGCGCTGGCTGTTGATAAATATGCTGCCGAGCTGCAGGGTTTGGGGGTTGACTTTATTTTAATCATTGGGCATATTTGTTTAAACGAAATGGAGGCTTTAGTACCTACTGCAAAAAAGTATAATATTCCGTTTATTGGCGGAGGACATTGTCATCAGAGTGTTTTAAAAAAAATTGATGGTGTTGTATTGGCTCAAACCAATGGAGGATTAAAAGAATACATTAAAGTAAACTTCAGTTTCGATAAATCCAAAGGGGTTTTGCAATTTATTGATAATGAGGTTGTAGCGAATAAAGGGGCAAGTGTTGATGTTGAAGTAAAAGCCATCGTAGATGGCTGGAAGGAAAAGGCCGATGAGGCACTTTCTGAAGAAATTGGTTACTGTTCCGCTACTATTCAACAATCTTCAACAGCCATGGGGAATATGGTTTGTGATTCATGGCTACATACTTTTCCTGATGCCAATGTGTCAATTACAAATTCAGGAGGAATAAGGCAGGATATTAGTGCAGGGCCTGTTTTGCTTGAAACCATTGTTGGTCTGCTACCCTTCAATAACTCAATTTTAAAGTTAGAGTTAACAGGTGCCGAATTGCTTGACTGTATTGATGGTTACCTGGTAGGTGGTATGACAACAATAGGGGGCAACAAACTTTCTGATGGCACACCTATTGAAGCAAATACTACGTATACGGTGTTAACTACTGATTATTTGTATTCTTTATCGAGTGCTAATTTTAGTCAATACGACCCAACACCCGAAAATACTTCTGTAAATTTCAGGCAGCCTTTAATTGACTGGATAAAATCCTTAAATACAAGTGCTACCAATCCACTAAATAATTATTTGGATACAGATCCAAGAAGGTAACTTTTTATGGGCGATGAATGCCTATTCCTGGAATGAAAAGGATTGTTTTGTTTGCTTTGGAAGAACTAAGTTTAATAAATAAGGCGCCTAAATAGCTGATAAGCTGATTTCATCGTTTTTTTGGTGAACTCAGCACAAATATAAGTTCATTAATACAAAAGGATTAAACTTTCTTATCATCTAGCTTGTTGTTATAAATTGTTTAACCGTTGCTAAAATTGTTTCTTCCGAAACGGGTTTCGATAAATAGGCATCAAACCCAGCATGAAGCGCCTTTTCCCTGTCACCAGATAAAGCATGGGCAGTAAGCGCAATTATGGGAATGGTTTTATCAATTTCTTTAATTTTTGTTAATGCTTCATAGCCGTTCATAATTGGCATTTTTATATCCATAATAATCAAATCGGGCTGCTCATTTTTAAATAGTTCAACGGCTTGTTTACCATCCCATGCATGTAAAATATCGAAATCAGGCATTCCGAGTACTTCATTTATGTATAGGAAGTTAACTTCCTCATCCTCAGCAACTAAAATCCTTGTTTTCATAGTTCTAATATCTTTTATTGTATTTTTTTCTTTGTATTGGCTAGATTTGGATAAACTAATTTGTATTGGTAACTCTATTTTAAATACTGTCCCTTTATTTGTGCATATTCAACAGAAATTTTGCCACCCATTTTTTCAACTAACGCTTTTGTTATAGCTAAGCCCAATCCTGTACCACCCTTAAAATTATCGGCTTCTTTAGCTTGCCTAAACCGCCTAAAGATAATTTTTTGTTTTGATTTTTCAATACCTATTCCTGTATCTGAAACACTTAATTCAATATTTTTATTGCCTGCTTTTTTTATTAATATATTAATTGATCCCGATTCGGTAAATTTAATAGCATTTGTTAAAGATTAAGAATTATTTTGTATTCTATTTGTTTTCTTTCAGTAATATCCCTTCCTGCTCCAATTACTGAGTCAATAGTTCCATCTTTTTTTTAATTGCTGTATCTGTCCTGGCAAGCCAGCGTCACCCATTGGCAGTCATGGCTCTTTGCTCAATACAACAAGTATAAAGCGGCGAAGTAAGTTTTTTTATTTCCTCCAGGGTAGTGTTCCTGGTCATCTTTGTGTATTAAAGAAATAAACGTTTTTCCAATCAATTCTTCCTCAATTTTGCCAAACTAAATTTCCTTACTAATATAGTTAATAGGAGTTATTTTTCGCAAGCCCAATAGAACGCTGCACTAAGTTTGATATTAATCACTGATTAATAGTTGCTTGAATGTAAATACCTGGTAATCAATAACTTGTGCCTAAAAAAAATACTAAGCGCCAAATTCACACCGAAAATATCATTCTTGACACAACACTATCCTTCTGGTTGATTTTCGATAAGAAGTTCAATAAACTTATTTAAGCCAAATTCGTTACTATTATCCTTATTGGCTTCATTTAACGCAATCTCAGCTACACTTTTCAGCCTTTCAATGTTTTCTGGTGTTGCATCTGCCATATTTTCCGAATAGTCTTTTCTTTTTTCCAAAGGAATATCAATGCGTTTGTAATTAAACTGATGTTCTTTTTCTAAGGTTTCAAAAATCTTTCTCATTTGATAATCAACAGTATCCAGGCTGCCATCCATCATAATATCAGGTATTGATTTGGCCCATTTAAGCAGGCCCCATTTTTTACTTTTCGAAACATTTGGTAGTTTAAACTGACCTCCGGTCCCGATTGATAAAATCAGCATATCTTTTGCTGAGGGGAATTTACATTGCTTAAATATTGAATCGCGTGCTTCGGCATAGGCACACATGCTTGGGTTATTGGCAAAAACACCTCCATCAATATTGACCATTTGTTCTCCAGTAGCCAAATTTTTAACAATAGCTGGTGGGAAATAAGTTGGCGCAGCTGATGTTGAGCGGACAACATCTTTTACAAAAAAATCACGTTGCTTTTTGGCTGGTTCTACACTATTGAAAAAGAAGGATGATTTCTTTTCAAGATTATAGGTAGTGACCATGCATGGTTTTAAAAGTTCATGCATTTTAAGTTGTCCAAATTCTTCTTCAAAAATTTGTTCAAGTGTATTTGGACTATAAGCGTTTGCATTAAACAAAGAGCGAACCCCTAACCAGTTACTGCGTTTGGACTTATTAAAAATTGAATACCCTTTTTTAACATAGAATTCGAGCGCATCGGAAGCTCTATATTTTGATATGGGGGCATCTTTTTCTGATAATGGATTGGGCACCAGGTAAAAGCAACTCAAAATGCCACCAGTACTAGTTCCAACAATTAGGTCAAATAAATCAGCGATTCTTAGGTTTGGATTTTTACTTATTTCCTGGCTCTTTTCCTCAATGTTTTTAAGCACATAAGCTGGGATAACTCCACGAATACCGCCACCATCAAGAGATAGAATTCTTACTTTTTTCATAGTATTTTAATTTGTTTTTTGTAAAAATAGCAAAATTTGGTGAGTGTTTTTTCTTAATTAGATTTTTAGTCAGGGCAATCGGGTTTAACTGATTATTATCTAAACCCGATTGCCTTGGATTTTTAGTCAGGTGTTGCAATAAAATGAATTATGTTTTGGATATTGGTAGAAGAAAGGAACCTTGTACTTTGTTTTAAAAAGATTTATTCCAATAAAAAAGGCGGTAACCAGCCGCCTTTTGTCATTAACCCAATTTATTAACCTAAACCTATCTATGAAAAAATCTTTCTTTTTTTGTTATACCAAAGATATGGCAAAAAGCTGTTAAGCAAATTAAATAAAACTTAAAAGCTGTTAAATAATCATAGACCAATGTTTATTATTACTTTACAATTTTAAAGGTTACAAATGCGCTATTATTCACATACATTGTCAGGTAACCAGTTTTTTTAATTTTTACTTCGTAAGTACAGGTACTGCCTTTTGACGTTGGTTCCACTTTTTGTGCCTGCCCGCTATTGGGGGCAAAATAAGCTGTTTGTTTTTTGCAGTTGGTTACCACAACTTTTAGGGTTTTGTTTTTTGGCATTTTTACAAGTCCTTTTGTAGGACTTTGAATGGTCATACCTGTTTCAAAATAGTCGCGATAAAATAATGGGTGGTTTGCAAAATCTTTAGCTGTTCCTTTTGTTAATAGCCATTTTGTTTCTTTTGGGTAGTGTTTTAAAATGAATTTGTTTGGATCAGTAAAAAAGTAGAATCCCGAATATTTTTTCTTAAATTTTCCAGTGCTTTGGTCAAGAAATCCTGCTCCCCAGGTAGCATCTACCAGCTTCCATTTGCCTTTAATTTTAACTGCATTCCATGCATGATCCATTCTGCCTGGCGCTTTGCCAATGTCGTTGAAGGTAGTTTTTGAGGTTCCAGTGATAATTTCGCATTCAAGCGAGGTTTGATCGCACAATATTTTGTACAGCGTTGAGTACCCCTGGCACACAGCCTTTTTCTTTTTCATGGTTTTTAAAGCCAAACCTTCTTCCATTTTTTTCTCTATTTGGCGTTTTTCTTCCTGGGTACGGTAGCTAAAGCTGGTACTTTTTGTATTGGTCATGCCTTTTACATCGTAAGATACATTCATAGCAATCCATGCATAAATTGCTCGCGCTTTTTCTTCAGGTTTTTTAAAATCTTTGTTAATTAAATCTGATAACTTGCTCAGTTTTGAAAATGATTTTGGGTATTGGCTCACTTTTTTATCAACCTGCTCATAGTTTTGCGAAAAAACAGGGACAGCAAATAAAAATGACAGAAATAAGATAAGATACATTTGTTTCATAGTAAATTTTTTTATTATGATACTGAATTAGTTCTATTTTAAAATCCGTTATTAAACTCTATTTACAGACTTGAAGCCTTGTGCCCAAAAATTGAATGACAGATTTTAAATTGTGTCATTTACTTATATTTTCAAGCTATTGGTTTTATACAAAACTAATAGTTTTTTTAATTTCCATCTAACCTGCATTATTCATAAAAAATAGCAGAAACATCGTATTGTATTGATAGTGAGTGCTTTGTGTGGGTGAGCGTGAAGAGTTTATTTTTTGTCATTTTTTACAAGTGTGTTTATTTTAATGTATCTGCTGGGTTGCAAAACCCTTGAACCTTTTGCTCACGACCTAAGGGAGTTAATATTAATATATATCAGCGGGTTTTGTCGCCTTGCATCTACATCAAACTAAACTAGGGCCTGCTGAAAAAGTCAGAGGTACATTAGCTACAACTTAGCGAAGCGATATCTTCGACCAAAGGGAGAAAACTTAGCAAAGCGAAGATGTATATGAATACTTCGAGCTGAAGCTAATGAAGTAGATGATGTGCCTCTG
>JBNKJW010000237.1:0-7102 GCA_050291445.1 Bacteroidales bacterium
AGATGCATTTAGGTATTACCTTTATAATAGACCTGTGACAGTTCAAACTGATCATAAACCGCTCAAGTTTTTGAATTCTGTTAAAGACAGGAATCAACGTCTAATGCGTTGGAGTCTCATTTTGCAAGGTGAGCAAATCACTTACACTCATCGTAAAGGTACCTCTCATGCCAATGCCGATTTCTTTAGCCGAGTATATGACGACTAAGTCGTTTTTTTTTTACTGTATGATTCGTATTATGTAAATAGTTTATTGATTTAAGGTTTATATTGATTCGTATTGTTTATCATTTCTCTTGTGCTCTTTATAGTTGTTTGAATTGCTTTATTGTTCTCTTGGTTATTTGATTCAATTGCTATTTTGATGTTTTTTTTTTCATTAGTTGAATAGTTGATTTGATATTTGTTTTTTTTTTCACTCTTCTTGTTTTCTTCAAATCCATCTTGAAAAGGTAATAGGCCTGTACCGATTTAAAAAGGATTTTTAGTCAACATTTTTGATAGTTCTGTTTTCTCTGCCATTTGGACATTCTGGTATCATGTAAAGTGTATCTTTTTTTTTCATGTAGCACTTTTTTTTATAAAGTCTCCAGTTTCTTTTTGAGCTGGCTGATGAATACCTTTGGTGTCGTTATACCAATGTCGTAGTTAGAATTTAAATACTTGTAATTCAGTTATTTGTAAATACTATATTTGCATCTCGATTTATGCAAGTGCCTTAATTTTTCATATTTGTTCATTAGAATTATGATTAGCAAGCAAATTTCAGTTATATATATAAATATTTTTTTTAAAAACTTTTTGTATTTGATGCTTTATTATTTTTTATTATTCTTTTAGGGAATGCAATGTTCTCGTTCTCTAAAGGGTGTAGGGGAGTCCGGTGACTCGTCCTTTAATTTGTATATAATATTTGCATAATTAATAGTTCGATAGTTTGATTCTGAGTAATTTTTTATCTGAGTTATTTTTATGTATTTTCATGTTTTCTATCTGCGAAGTTAATGAACGCTTAGTTTCCGAATGACTACGGCGGCGGTTTTGCGTCTCATGGCCTAAGGATATTTTGGGAACGGTCGAGAAGTGTTCAAGACCTCCTCCAAGCGAGCCATCTTCAAGTTGTGTCATATTTTGGATATGTTTGGAACATTCTCTCGTTTATTTGTCCGCGTGACGCGTGTGCGTGATGGTGCGGAAATTTATCGATTTGTGCGCAGTTATTTGTGATTTCCTTCAAGTTATCTGGACTTGATCTGGTTTAATTGATGGATCGATATTTGATCTGATTACCTTCATGGATTACCTTTATGGAAGGACTTTGATGTTTGATATAATTTGATTTTATCTTCGAAGTTTGGAAGAACTTTATGAATTTTTCCTGTTTTTATATTTATCTCTGTATATAGAGAGTTTCAAGTCGCACTTTAGATGTTCTTAGAGAGACTTTAAACTGGAAAACGGTGGGGGTGTCAGGATATGAAATCCTCCATTGGACATAATGTGATCAATATTGATTGACACTAGCAATTATCTAATGATATATTTAATTGTTCTTTCATAATATGACACTAAACGATTGAACTCTTGCAATTATTATAACCTGCCACATTGAGTGGTCACGTGGGGGTTGGGAGGTCATGTAAAATACAGAAGTTCTTGAGACGTGTTATCAAAAAGACGTGTTTGTTCTCTTGTTGTCTTCGCTAATTTTGCAATGTATTTGAATGGTTTTGGGTGAAAAAGAACTGACGAAGCGAATGCTTGACAGTGGCGACCACGGAAGATGCCTGCAAAAGATGGTTCTTGCTACGTTTGACAGTGGCGACCACGCAAAAGATGGCAAAAGATGTGAAATGGACGCTGAACTTTTTCTTACAAGAATTGGTGAGACCTTTCCATTTTTTCCTTCCTTTACCATTGACTCATTCCAATTCCGTTCAATTTCGTGAAATGTAGCGTTTGTTTTTTTTGCGAATTTTCAGTCACGTGACGGTTGTTTCTTGAAATTTTTGTGGTTTTTACCACTTTTGAGCTCATATTTTTTGTATTTTCATTGTTTGCTGACCATAGTGTCGTAGGCAAACTTTTTGCATTCTCTTGTTTGCTGACCATAGTGTCTGAAGCAAACTTTATGTAATTTTGTATTTTTGTTTGCTGATAAGTAAACTTTTTGATATTTTTGTTTGCTGACCATAGTGTCTTAAGCAAACGGTGTGCACCCTTTATATATTTTTCTCTGTTTGCTGACCATAGAGTCTTAAGCAAACTTTTGTATTTTTCTCTGTTTGCTGACCATAGAGTCTTAGGCAAACTTTTTGTTGTTTTGTATTTGTTTGCTGACCATAGAGTCTTTTAAGCAAACTTTGCTATTTGTTTGCATATTTTGTTGACCATAGTGTCTGGAGCAAAATTTGCATAGTTTTTGCATAATTTGAAAACGGAATCTTGCATTCCTTAAGTTTTCTTATTGTTTCATAATTTGCTTGCTCATCTAGCTTATTGTGTTAAACGTTGATTATAATTGTTAGTTCTAAGCTTGTAAAGTGTTTTTTTCCTTTCATGTAGCTGAAAATTTTTTTTCATGTAACTGACAATTTTTTTTCATGTAGCTTACAATTGTATTTTTTTCATGTAGCATAACTGTTTAGGCTTGTAAATAATTTCTAGGCTTATAACTTTTCATGTATCTAAACAATTTTATCACGTTGGTTATTATAGTATTTTGCATCAAAATGGCAACTCTTATTTCGGAGACTTTAGAAAATCTTCGTGCTATTGCTGTTGATTTGGGTATAGAAACTGCTGATTTGACTCGCGATCAATTGGTTGAAAAAATTGTTGTTGCGCGATATTTAGCAGCACATCCTCCGGATGTCAAACCTGAAATTGATGTCACTGTACAATTACAACGCGAGCAGATTGCTGCCGACCTTGAAAAACAACGTTTGGCTCATGCACATGAATTAGAACTTAAAAGGGTAGAGTTAGAATTGGCAAGGGTTAACGCTCGGGGCCCCACTGATTCATCCTCAACTCCCTGAATTGAAAAGGGTAATTTTCCGGTTTTAAAAGAAACTGATGACATTATAATTTATCTTGATACAGCTGATAGAATTAGACAAAATTTTGGTTGGACTCAAGAAGTTGCAGCGCGTAAACTTGCACAAAGTATACGTGGGAAGGCGCGAACAGCTTTTAGTCGTATGCCAGTTGCTGATACAGTTTCTTATGATAAAATAAAACTAGCAATTTTAAAATGCTATGATCTTACTTCTGAATCTTTGCGAAAGAAGTTTAGATCGTCGCGACGTCAAACTGATGAAACCCATCGAGAATGGGCCATCAGACTTGAAAGTGCTCTTGATAAGTGGATGGCGTCAGAAAAAGTTGAAAATAATTTTAACAATTTAAAAGCTCTTGTTTTAAAGGAACACTTTGTAAATAATGTAAGTTATGAACTACAGGGTAAATTACGCGAAAATGTTTTTCCGAACTTTTCCGATTATGCCAGTTTTAGTGACCGTTACGCGAACGCTCACGGTTGGAAGAAAACTGAATTTAAAAAAAGATTTTCATCCAATGGTGCCTCTAAAGATGCTTCTGCTGAGGAGAACAGTTCAAAGCCTGCTGAAGAATCTTCATCTAACAAAGAAAAAGCCAAGCCAAAATGTAACTTTTGTAACAAAGATGGTCATACTGAGTCACATTGCTTCAAGAAGAAGAAGAATGATAAAGCTGCTGCCAAAGCTTCCTCTGCCAATTGGTGTAAATCTGATCAAGGTTTGAACAAAGACCTGTATGGTACTGCAAGAATCGGTGAAAGACGGGTATCTACCTATAGAGACTCTGGTGCTTCAAGAACATTCACGCGCCCTTTTTTTGTTCAAGACCATCAATATACTGATGAAACTATCCCTGTAACTTTGGCCAATGGTACAGTGATTACAGTTCCTTTAGCTAATATTACAATCAATATCGGTAATATTGATTATCCTCTTACTGTTGGAGTGATGAATACGCCAGAAGATGTTCTTCTCGGTAATGATTATGAAAAATTGTTAAAAGAGCAAGCGCAATCTTTTGACATTGTAATTAATGATTCTAAAATAAAGTGTCTTGTAAATTTTACTTTTGTATCTGATGATAATAAGTTTCTTGATAATAATGTAAATAATTCTGATGATAATAAAGTTGATAATAAATTTGTAAATAATTATATTTCTTGTTGTAATGTTGTTACTCGAAGTATGTCTAAAAATAATGACATTGAAAAAAGTAAAGTTGAATCAAATCAGCAAAATTCTTCTAACGTAACTAATTCAAAACAGAAGGATGTTGAGCTTGTTGATAGCAATATTATTGCATCTTGTAAAGATATTTTTGATATTCCTTCTTCTGAATTGGTTAAGTTACAGAAAGATGACAATACGTTAAAATCTCTTTGGTCCAAAGTTGGGTCTGAGGTAATTCACAAAGATGGAAATTCTACTATTGAAGTTCAAAATGGTGTTTTAGTCCGTGTTTGGAATAGTAGTTCTGATTCAATTACTCAAATTGTTGTACCTCTCAAACTTAGAAAAAAGGTTTTAGAATTATCACATTCAATTCCTTTAGCTGGTCATTTAGGAGTTAACAAAACATTGAACAGACTAAGGCGTTTTTATTATTGGCCTTTAATTTCTAAGTCTGTTGCTGATTTTGTTAAATCCTGTCATAATTGTCAAATGAGTGCTAAACATAGACCCAATGAAAGAGAAAAACTTGTTAAAACACCTACTCTGACCACTCCCTTTCAGAAAATATGTATCGATTTAATCGGTCCTCTTGAAACTTCTTTTAGAAATAACCGTTATGCCCTCACAATTCTTGATCTTGCATCAAATTATCCCGATGCTTATGCTATTAAAAATGCAGATTCTGAGTCCGTAGCTAGGGCTCTCGTTGACTACTTTTCAAGGGTTGGGTTAGTAGAAGAAATACAGAGTGATCAGGGTTCATGTTTTATTTCTGCTCTTATGCAACAGTTAACCTCTATTTTAAATGTCAAGCAAATCAAGTCTAGTGTTTATCACCCTCAAAGTAATGCTGTCGAACGTTTGAATGGTACCTTAAAATCAATGTTAAAAAGACTTTGTGATTCCAAAGCACGTGACTGGGACGATTATTTACCCCTGTGTTTATTTGCCCTTAGAGAAGTCCCATGCTCCTCCACGGGTTTTAGTCCCTTTGAACTTATTTATTCACATACACCGAAAGGGCCCCTTCATTTACTTCATAATCAGTGGCTAGATAAACAAGTCTCTGATGACGAAAACATGCTTGAATATGTTTCTTCATTAAAAGAAAAGTTGGAATGGGCTCAGCATTTTGCTGCTGAGAATCGTGAAGACCATAAACGGAAACAAAAACGTTTGTATGATCAGTCTTCTAGTGACCGTTCTTTTGAAATAGGTTCCAAAGTTTTGCTTTTAATGCCATCTTCTTCAAAGAAGATGCGAGCGCGATGGGAGGGACCATTTGAAGTAATAAGGAAAGTCAGTGACGTTAATTATGAAATAAAAATTGGAAATGGTAAACATGGTAATAAAATTTATCATATTAATTTACTTAGGGCTTATGAAGAACCGAAAAATATTGCTTATATGGCTTCATCACCTGTAAATGATGTTTCATGTAGTATGGATAATGATATTCCTTCTCATTTAGATGATGTTTCATCTTTCCCTTCAGTTGATGATGATGAAACTTTCGAATCTAAATGGGCAAAGATTAAACTGGGTTCTCACTTGACTTCTGAACAGGTGTCGTCTATTAAGTCTTTAATTTATGAATTTCAAGACGTTTTCTCTTCTAAACCCACTAAAGTAAATGACATTGAATTTAAAATAGATTTAAAAGATGATACACCTGTTAATGTCAAGCCATTTTCCATTCCACATTCTTGTAGAGATTCTCTTAAGAAAGAAATAGATAAAATGTTAGAATTAGGTGTTATTCAACCCTCTAACTCTCCTTATAACTCTCCAATCTTTTTGATTAAAAAGAAAGATAATACTATGCGTCCAATAATCGATTTTCGTAAAATTAATGAAAAGAGTATTTTTCAACCTTATCAAATGCCAAATACCGAGCATGTGCTTGATAGAGTAATGAATGCTGATTTTGTAAGCATTTTAGATGCCACAAAAGGTTATTGGGGTATACCATTGCATAAAGACACTATTCCCCTCACAGCTTTTTCGACCCCATTTGGTAAATACGAATTCACTGTTTTACCTTTCGGTGTTGAAAGCGCGGTATCTTGTTATCAGGGTTACATGGATTCTAAATTGAATGATATAGACGAAGCTGGTGCGTATGTCGACGATGTCGATGTCTCGACGAAAGGCTCTTTTTACCATCATCTTGATGTTTTAAGAGAAGTTTTTTTAGTTCTCCGTAAGTGTAATTTGAAGCTTAACCCGGCAAAATGTGAGATTTGTGCTAATGAGTTTTTTCATTTGGGGAAATTTATTAAACGGGGTGTTTCCTCACCTAATATGGAAAAGGTTAAAGATTTGCTTAATTTTCCTACACCAACTTCAAAGCACCAAGTGCGTAAGTTTATGGGGCTTGTTGGTTATTATTCCTCGTATATTCCAAATGTTTCCCAGTTGTCTGCTTGTCTTACCGATCTCACTCGCAAAAATATGCCTGACAAAGTTAAGTGGACTGATGTTCATAATGCTTCTTTCTTGCGTCTTAAGGAAATCTTGGCTTCTCAGCCTATTTTGCATGCACCAGATCACACGAAGCCTTTTATCCTTGCTGTTGATGCTTGTGATCGTGGTGTTGGTTGTGTTTTGTCTCAGGAGTTTGATGGAAAGGAGTATCCTATTGCGTACAAAAGTAAGAAGTTGCTTCCTAGACAAGAGTCTTGGCCTCCTGTTGAAAAAGAATGCTTTGGCATTGTTTTTGGCATAGATGCATTTAGGTATTACCTTTATAATAGACCTGTGACAGTTCAAACTGATCATAAACCGCTCAAGTTTTTGAATTCTGTTAAAGACAGGAATCAACGTCTAATGCGTTGGAGTCTCATTTTGCAAGGTGAGCAAATCAC
>JBNKJW010000238.1:0-12610 GCA_050291445.1 Bacteroidales bacterium
TCAAAGATATATTTTTTTACCAGAAGTATCACACTTGACATGACACTAGTATAATTCCGAATTTCTGTGTTGAATATTTTATGTCGAACTCAGGTTACTAATTCTTCGGCAATTATTCACTGCGTTCATGAGCTCGCTCTCTATATTCGCTTAGTTATACCAATGCCTTTTTTATTATCTTGATAGCGGTTTGGTATTAGATGATAGAAGAGCATTGGATGACGATTTTGAGAAGTTTTAATTCATTGGGTAAAACAATATTGCTTTTACCTGCCAGGCATTTTTATTATTTTTCCTGTAAAATAAGTAAAAAGGTTCAATTCTGCGCGTTTTGATAATATTTGACAATTTAGAAGAATTTGTAAAGGTTTGCTTATTGTTCTTTTGATCGTTCAGTGTCAGCGCAGCAACTTTAGCTCCAAGCAAACTACTCAGTTCCAATTTTGCAAGTTGAATAGCCTCTAAAATACCGGAAGAAAGGTTGCTTGACCAAATATCAACCCCGGCAACAAGATGGTTGGGGGAGGAACTAACCCTGTTTTTAGCTTCAAACCATGCATTTTTTACATTCTGATTCCCGATTAATTGCCAGTTCTCTTTTTTTAGTCTTTTTAGCTCTTTTTTGTCCCTCTTGCTCAACATAGAAATAGTGTTCTGCTTAAAATCGTAATTTTCTCCTGTTGGACTGAAATAGCAAAACAACTGGTTCTCTTCAATAGCAATGTTCTTGAGTTTTGTTTTAATTTCTCTTGCTTGGATGTTCTTTAACGAATAGATGTATTCCTGAATACTTTTTTGTGTAGTTTTATCGTTCAAATTTCCAGTATTGTTGCTTGAAAGCTTGTGGTGAAAGTCTGTTTTAAAGCTATTATAAATACATATTTGGTCTACAAGGTTGAACAAATAGCTATTCCACAGCCCAAAATTTAAAGGCGAAGGTAAAGACCTTTGATCAGTCTGTTGATAGTTTTGATAGGGTTTAAAAAATTGAATATCAGTCAGAAACTCAAACATGTTCATGCTGGCTTTTACTTTTTGATTGCTAATTTGGTTCCCATCTTTAATAATCTCAGAGGTATACACAATTGAATCTCCTGAAGTTATTAACACATCCAGTTCATCGGCAAAAAATGGATGATTGGAGTTTTCTTTTTGAAAACCTGCCCTACGGTAGATGTTATAGGAATAGACTCTTCCTGAATCTACCAATTTATCCATTTTAATAAGAACAATTGCTTCCTTATTTTCTGTATAAAAGCTGTCGATAACTTGAAATTCTTCAGGAATAAAAATTTGGCCCTTAATTACTGCTGAAATAACAACATACTCAAGACTGGTATTGGAGTAGGAGCCATTCTGTTGATTCCCAATTCCGGAGGTGGTGAGTGAACTAAATTTAGCTTTGTGCAAAATGCTGTAGTTTAACAACGCATTTATTTTAGCTTGTTCAAAGGCTTCTTCTTTTTCCATTTTATTATCAGAAATGCCAATTGCAACGTGTTGGTTATTGTAATTTGCGGTGGCAAAAAACCATTCAGGAAGAACACATGATGAAGACTGAGCCAAAACAGTAGGCGAGGGAAGGAGTGTTATCCAAAAAATAAGGGATAGTAAAAAAGTAATTAAAGTGTTTACCATTAGTTCTAATTTTTAGAAATTAAACGCTATTTCTTGTTTCAAATTTCACTAATCATACAATTTTTTATTAGTTAACCATTTTATTCCATCAAGGTGAATAACAGATGGTTTTATGACCTTTCCATCTCGAAAATTTGCAAGCCTTCGAGTTTTTTTCCAGTTACTCTAAATTTTATAGCGGTTCGTACTTGGTGAAACCCATTTTTTCCGGCTGCTCCGGGGTTAATATGCATCATATCGAGCTTTTTGTCATAAATCACCTTTAAAATGTGCGAGTGGCCTGAAATAAATAAGTCAAACGACCTGCTGTTTAGGATGTTTTTAACCTTTTTCTCGTATTTTCCTGGATATCCACCAATATGAATCATTAATACATCAATGCCTTCGCACTTAAATTCTAATATTTCAGGAAATTCTTGTCTGATTTTGTAATCATCAATATTTCCATAAACTGCCCTAAGTGGTTTTAACTTTTGTAATTGGCTTACAACTTCTAGGTTTCCAATATCCCCAGCATGCCAAATTTCATCCACATCACTAAAAAAATCTAACATTTTTAAAGCAATATGTGAGTGTGTATCTGAAAGAAGCCCTATTGTTTTCAATTCCTTTTTGTTACTTTGCTAATAAAAGTCAAAATTAGTCAGTATTTTTATATTTTTAAAATTCAAGGATAATGTTTACTTGTTTTATGTTAAGTTATTCATAATAAGCTGTTTGTAATAGGATGCATTTATTTTATACACCAGAAATATCTTCTACAGAATACACACTAACCGAGGAGGAGTCGAAACACTGCATAAGAGTTTTAAGATTAAAAGCAGGTGACCCTGTGTACCTGATAGATGGAGTGGGAGGGTTCTACTATGCAAAAATAACAGAAGATCATCCAAAAAGATGTACCGTTTCTGTGTACCAAACAATTAAAGAATATGGTAAAAGAAATTATCATTTAACCATTGCCATTGCCCCTACAAAAAGTATTGATCGCTTTGAATGGTTTCTTGAAAAAGCCACCGAAATTGGGATTGACAGGATTGTTCCTTTCGTTAGCAAACAGTCTGAAAGAAAGGTAGTTAAGCCAGACAGGTTAAACAAAATAATTAATGCTGCTATGAAACAATCCAAGCAAGCTTATCTTCCAAAATTCGAAGAACTGTGTAGTTTTGATGAACTTTTAAGCCTCGATTTGCCTCCTAAAAAATTTATTGCCCATTGTTTTGATGATGAAAAGTATTATCTTACAAATGAGGTACAAAAACATGAAAATGTATGTGTTTTAATTGGTCCGGAAGGTGATTTTACAAAGCAGGAAGTTGAAAAGGCCATTGAGAAAGGCTTTAAACCCGTAAGCCTGGGAAATAGCAGGCTACGAACCGAAACTGCAGGGATAGTTGCTACTCACACAGTTGCCATGATTAATATTTAGAATTCAGATTTGATGCGCTGGAATAAACTGCTTACTGATTTTCATCGTTGGAGGTTAAACAAAATTAACGAAAACACTTTCATTTTAATACTTGCTGTTGTAATTGGTGTTTTGGCTGGTTTTGTTGCTCTGGCAATGAAATTATCTGTTTTTTATTTGCGTGAACTTTCTGTGATACAGATAATTGGTGATGAAAAATGGAAACTTGCCTTGCTGTTAATTTTTCCAACAATTGGTATTGGTTTAACCTCTTTTTTCAAGCATATTGTTATAAAAGATACTATTAAGCATAATATTTCTTCCATTCTTTCGGCCATTTCAAAAAAAAATTCACTAATGCGCAGGCATAAGGTCTTTTCATCCATGCTAGGTGGTACCTTAACTGCCGGTTTTGGTGGCTCGGTGGGTCTTGAGTCGCCAATTATTTCATCAGGGGCGGCTATTGGTTCAAATCTGGGGCGTATTTTTCATTTTAACTACAAAACAATCACATTGTTGCTTGCATGTGGCTCTTCAGGAGCAATTGCGGCCATTTTTAATACACCAATAGCTGGTGTTGTATTTGCCCTTGAGGTACTTTTACTCGATTTAAGCAGGTTTTCATTAGTTCCCCTCTTAATTGCTTCGGTAAGTGGCACCATTGTCACCACCATTTTTTACCCTGATTCCATTTTATTCGATTTTCAGATTAAAGAATCTTTCCACGTTTCTTATCTGCCTTTTTATTTGGCTTTTGCGTTAATTTGTGGCATTGTTGCCAACTATTTTTCAACTACTTACTTGCGAATTGAAAAAAGGATAGAAAAGATAACCAACCCTTATAGGCGTTTTTTTATAGGAAGCTTGGGTTTTGGGGTACTTTTGCTTATTTTTCCGCCTTTGTGGGGGGAAGGTTTTGCTACTATTAAAGCATTAATGAGTGAAAACCATCACGCAGTATTTGATTTGACATTGTACTCTCAATTTTCTGATAATCTGGTTGTTATATTTCTGGTTTTTGTGTTTTTAATACTTTTAAAGGTGGTAGCTACTGCACTTTCTGTTGGTGCCGGAGGAATTGGTGGAATATTCGCCCCATCGTTATATACAGGAGCAATTACAGGCTATCTCTTTGCTTTTTTTGTCAACACCTTAGATATTGGCATACAATTGTCGTTGGTTAATTTTACCATGATTGGCATGGCCGGATTATTAAGTGGTGTGCTTCATGCCCCGTTAACCGGGCTATTTTTGATTGCAGAAATTACTTTTGGTTATGAATTAATTGTTCCTTTGATGATTGTTACTACAATATCATTTTTAACCTCGAAGTATTACACCAAAAACTCAATTGTAACGGCTCAGTTGGCGGCTAAGGGGCATTTGCTTACACACAATAAAGATCAGGCCGTACTGACTATGATGAAGCTAAAATCGGTAATTGAAACCGATTTTTTGCCAGTATCAATTGATGCCAATTTAGGTGATTTGGTAAAAATTGTTTCAAAAGCAAAGCGAAATCTCTTTCCTGTAATTGATAAGGATGGGTTTTTAGCTGGAGTTATTTTGCTGGATGATATACGGGAAATAATGTTTGATCAGGAATTGTATAAAAAACATCTTGTCAGGAACTTAATGACGAGCCCGCCTGCATTTATAAAAATGGATGATAGAATGGATAGCGTGATGCATAAATTTAACAAATCAAAAGCCTGGAACCTTCCAGTTATTGAAAAAGGCAGGTATATTGGGTTTGTTTCAAAATCAAAATTGTTTAATGTTTACCGGCAACAGTTGGTGGAGATTACAGCTGAATAGTTGAAAATCAGTTTATTTGATGTTGTTTAAAGTATTGATTGTCAATAATTTATAATGTTTTTCAAAAAAATGCTAAATGCCTAAAAGATATTTCATAGAACTAAGCTACAACGGAAAACCATTTCATGGTTGGCAAATACAGGAAAATGCTATTACAGTGCAGGAAGTATTAAATAAAGCACTGATGACTATTTTAAGAGAAGATATTAACGTTATTGGGGCAGGAAGGACTGATACTGGTGTGCATGCCAGTTATTTTATGGCTCATTTTGATCTAACTGCTAAAATTAATGATATCCCCTTGTTAATTAACAAATTAAATAAAGTTTTGCCCAGAGAAATAGCCGTACATGACATAAAAAACGTAAAAGATGATGCACATACTCGATTCGATGCTCTATCCAGAACTTATGAGTATCATATAACCACTGTAAAAAATCCCTTTTTGCATGATTTTGCCTGGTATTACAAAATACCACTTAATGTTGATAAAATGAACAGGGCTGCTAAAATATTATTTGATTTTGAGGACTTTACAAGTTTCAGCAAAACTGGTACACAGGTAGCAACAAATAATTGTAAAATTTTATTTGCAGAATGGAATAAACGCGATGAAATATTGGTCTTTAAGATAAAAGCAGACCGTTTTTTAAGGAATATGGTACGGGCAATAGTGGGTACACTAGTTGAAGTTGGACAGGAAAAAATTTCGATAGAAGATTTTCGGAAAATCATTGAACTTAGAGATCGAGGTAAAGCAGGCTTTTCTGTTCCGCCGCAAGGCCTTTTTTTAACTAATATTGAATACCCAAAAAGCTTGTTTGAAGTTTAGTCTGTTTTTTTTGCCCTGATACCAAGATATTTCTCCAAAACAGTGTAAAGTGCCTCATTTTGAATAGGTTTTGCTAAATAGTCATCAAATTCTGCATCCAGGATTAGGTCCTTATCGTTGGAGGTAGCAAAAGCTGTTTGCGCTACAACCGGAAGGAATGGTTTGCTTTTTTTGATTTCTTTAATAGCTTCAAAACCATTTAACCTAGGCATTTTTATATCAAGCAAAACCAAAGAAATATCTGTTTTCTCAGCCATTTTTATAGCTTCAGTGCCATTTTTAGCATGAAATACCTCCACACCAAGTTCTTGTAAAAGCTCTTTAAGTAACATAAAATTTGTGTATTCATCTTCGGCAACCAAAACACTCTTGTTTCTTGTAATTTGAGGTTTATCAGAATGCTCAAGATTGTTCTCTAAAATATCCTCCATCAGCACTCGATTATAAGGAATTGTAAAATAAAACACTGTCCCTTTGTTTTTTGTTGAGATCAGCCATATTTTACCTCCTAAAAGTTTCACATATGCCCTGGTAATTGCCAGTCCAAGTCCGGTACCGCCATACTCTCTGGTGGTGGTTAGTTCAATTTGTCGGAATTGTTCAAATATTTTTTCATGGTACTCTTTTTTAATGCCAATTCCTGTATCTTCTACATAAAAAATGAGCTCATTACTGCTAAATCGGTACCCAAAACGCAAATAACCTTCGTGGGTGAATTTTAGCGCGTTAGATAACAAATTTTCAAGCACTTGCTTTAATTTGTGATAATCAATCCAGATAAAGCTATCTTCATTACTAAGTGGCATGCTTACAAAAATACTGAGCTTCTTTTTCCAGGCAAGTGGTTTGTAAAAATTAAATAAATCACCGATTAGTTGGTTGATATTGGTTTCGCTTTCATCAGTTTCGGCCTGGCCTGTTTCAATTTTCGAAATATCTAAAATATCATTCACAATACTGAGTAATTGTTTGCTGCTTTGCACAATTATATTAGTATAAAGTTCTCTTTTTTTGTCAGAAAGCTCTTCTCTTATTAGCATATCCGAGAATCCAATAATTCCATTCATTGGTGTACGGATTTCGTGCGACATATTTTGTAAAAATGCAGTTTTAAGCTTATTGCTTTCCTCTGCTTTTTCTTTTGCCTCTTTCAAGTCAAATTCCATCAGTTTTCTTTCGGTAATATCATCAAGTGTCACTAGCACCTGCAAAGGTGGGCTGTAGGACATTAGTTTTGTTGAAACAAGGAAATAAGTATTTTTATCATAACCACCATTTTTAATTCTAAGGCGTGCTTCTACTTTATGGTAGTTTTTTTTGCTCGAAAACGTTTTTTTGATGATTGTATTGACTGTACATTTTTCGCATTGCAAACCAAATCCGCAGCCGCTCAATTTATTAACTGAGTTGATACAATTAAAAACATCACCAATAAACATGCTATTGGAATCATTCGATTTTAAAATCGAATTTTTATTCATTTTCAGAATAGAACCATCCTGATTCAATAACACCATTATCATTGGTGCATTTTCAAATATTGTAGATAATTGTTCTTCGCTTTTAATCAGTGCATTTTCATAATTTTTTTGTAGCGTAATATCAAGTAGTGTCCCAATTACGGTAACAACCCTATCATTTTCTTTCTGAAATTCTTTTTCTTTTCCAGCAAACCATCGCCAAGTGCCATCTTTGGCTTTTAAACGGTAAGTAAATTCAAAAACAAAATCATTTTTTAGATTACTGGATTTACCATAAAATTCGTCAAATTGGATGTAATCATCAGGATGTATTAGTTTTTTAACAATTTCGCTACTATTTTCCGGAAGTTCAGATTTTTCATAACCTAAAACTAACCTTAAGTCCTTGTTCATAAATACATTACGCTTTTTTTTGATGTCGTATATATAAATGATATCCGGCGATTGTTCAGTAATTTTCTGTATTAATAATTGATGCTCACTCAATTGTTTTTCTCTGTTTTTACGATCCGAAATGTCGCGTATAGAGATCAATCTTGCTTTTTTACCATTGTGAGTAATTTCTCTGCCTGAAATCTCAGCCGGAAATTTCTCTCCGGATTTTTTAAGGGCATTGACTTCATAAGGATAAGGGTAATTGTCTCTCATGTTTTTATACATGGTTTCTCTATCTTTTTCTTCACCAAGAAGTTCAATAAGGTTCTGCCCAATGAATTCCAGGCGCTCATATCCAAAGATTTTTACAAATGCTTCGTTTACATCAAGGGCTACTCCGTCTTGGTGTATCAATATTCCTTCAAAAGTTAGATCTGATAAATGTTTGTAGCGCAATTCATCTTCATTGTTCAACATTGGGTCTATAATTTCTTTAAATATTAACACAAACAGACCTTCAATAGAAAATGATAGTATTTCGACCTTTATTTCTTTTTGAGACTTATTTTTTACTGTGAGTATACCAGCTGATTTAGTTTTTTTTGCCAGGATCAACCGCTTAAGCAAGCTTATTGATTCATTCACGTCCTCTTCGTACACTCCAAAGTCAGTAAGCCAGCTATCCAGTTTTTTTTTAGGTAAGCTAATAGCACCAAATTGTTCTTTAAATTCAGCATTCACACCCAAGATGTTCCAATTTTTATCAATTATGCAACTAGCAACCGGAATATGCTCATATAATTTATGATAAAAATTTATTGGTGTGTTACTCATAATCCTGGTTTGGTTTTTTATTACAATTTAAGTATTTTTTAGTAATAAAGAAAGAATATAGGTCAAAAACTCCATTTAGGAAGGGTATAATATTATAAAAAAATTGTAATTTCATAAACGTTATATTTTCAGTTAAATAAATAGAGAAGTTTTTTTATTATTAAAATAATTAGTTTTACCTTTAAGGAAGACAAAAGTTAATGCATCATAGCAAACCCTCATACGAAGAGCTTTTTGAGGAAAACGAAAGGCTAAAGGAGCAATTTGCCCGCTTTCAGGCAGAGCATTCTGATGTTGAAACAGCAAAACTTAATGCCCAGTTAAACGAGTATATCGAAGAACTTACGCAAACTTTTGAAACCGCAAAAGCTCAGAGAGACGAATTAGAAAAAAATAAAATAATCTTTCAGCTTCTTGAGGATAATATATCTGATGTTATCTGGATGATGGATTTGGATGGAAATTTCACTTTTATTAGTTCCTCTGCTTCAACGGTTTTTGGTTATTCGCCAATAGAGCTTCAGAAATTAAAAATCTCTGATGTATTAACCAAAGGAAGCTATAGAACCTATAGTGTGATGCTTGAAAAGAGAATTGCCAAAGAAAAGGAGGGGGAGCCCACAGGGAATGTTTCTGTTCAATTAATGCATATTAGAAAAAATGGGGAACAATTTTGGGCAGAGGTTTCATCAAATCCATTGCACGATTCAAATAAAAAATTAATTGGTTTAGTAGGCGTTTCGCGCGATATTACTGAAAGAATTGCTACCGAACAAGAATTAAAAAAATTATCGGTAGTTGTAGAGCAAAGTCCGGTATCAATTGTAATTACAGATATTAATGGAGCAATTCAGTATGTTAATTCGGCTTTTTGCAAAACAACAGGTTATAGTTTGGAAGAGGTAATTGGCAAAAAAAACAGGATACTAAGATCTGGTAAAACACCTGCCAAAGTGTACGAAAATTTATGGTCGACCATAAAAAAAGGCGAAGTTTGGAAAGGGGAGCTGATTAACGAGAAAAAAAATGGTGAAAATTATTGGGAACGTATACGAATATCACCAATTAAAAATGGTGAAGGGGAGGTAATCAGTTTTGTAGCTATTAAAGAAAACATAAGTCCTCAAAAAACTGTTGAACTAGAATTAAGGGTTAGTCAGGAACGATATAAATTACTCTCAGACATTAGCCTCGAAGGGATTATTATTCATGAAAAAGGGGTAATTCTTGATGCCAATCATTCAGTTACTGAACTTACAGGTTACCAAATACATGAGCTTATTGGTAAAGAATCGGTTGAAAAACTTTTCACCCCTGAATCTGTTAAGATAATTAAGAAAAATGTTGCTGAAAAGTATCAAAGCCCCTATGAGGTAGTTGCCCTTAGAAAAGATGGCAGTACTTTTCCTGCCGAGGTTGAAGCAAGGGAATATGTTTACAAGGATAGAGAGGTAAGAGTTGCAGCTTTACGAGATATCACCTACCACAAGAGGGTTGAAGAAGTTTTGCGTACTTCGTTGAGAATGAACGAATTACTTGCAACTCATAACGAGCAAGAGATTATTGATTGGGGACTGAAAGAAGCTGTCCGTTTATCAAACAGTACAATTGGCTTTTTTCATTATGTAAATAACGATCAAAATACCATAAGTTTGCAAACGTGGTCAAAAGAAACGCTTAAAAACTCTGATATACCTGATAAAATAGAGAGTTACCCAATTGCGCAGGTAGGCACCTGTGTAGATTGTTTTCATAAAAAAAAGCCTGTAATTCATAACGATTATAATGCCCTGCATCATAAAAAAGGTTTGCCGGATGGCCGTTTTCCGCTTAATCGTTACATTTCTTTGCCAGTTATTGAAGAAGATAAGGTGAAAATAATATTTGGTGTTGGTAACAAAAAGGATGATTACACCCAGTTTGATGTAGATGTATTGGGCTTGTTTGCAAAATCAGTATGGATGGTTATTCAGCGAAAAAGAGTAGAGCGAGAGTTGAGGGAATCGAATGCATCAAAAGATAAGTTTTTTTCCATTATTTCGCACGATTTGCGTTCACCTATTGGTTCAATTCAGGGACTTACTGAAGCATTACTTGAAAATATGGATACATTTGAGCCTGAAGAACTTAAAAATTATATCAGTACAATAAACAAAACAATTACAGGAACTTATAATTTAGTTGATAATATGCTGCTTTGGGCACAAAACCAGCAAAACAAAGTGGAGTTTTCACCCAGTGTACATGATTTAGACAAGTTTATTGATAATGTTATACATTTAGAACAGATTGAAGCAAGCAAAAAAGAAATTACCATTGAAAAATTCACTAAAAATAATCTTACAATTAAAGCTGATGGCAATATGCTTAGCACTGTTTTAAGAAATTTATTGTTTAATGCTATCAAATTTACCAAGCGGGGAGGAAAAATTGAAATTTCAAGCTCCATTTACAATAATATGGCAGCAGCAGTGTGTGTCAAAGATAATGGTATAGGAATTTCTGCCGATAAACTACTTAAACTGTTTGAAATGGACAAGGCAACATCAACTAAAGGGACTGAAAATGAGAAAGGTACAGGACTAGGTTTGGTTCTTTGCAAAGAATTTGTCGAACGCAATGGCGGAAAAATATGGGTGGAAAGTAAACCAGGTGAAGGAAGTTGGTTTTATTTTACCATCCCATTAGCTAATTCTACTGACTAAAATCTTCAGTGATTTCCTCTATTTTTTCATTAATTTTAAATAGTTTATAAGGGATATGAATTTCTTTCAAAATTTTGTCCAGTCTGTCTTTATTTGTATCTGTAATAAAAATTTGCCCAAAATTGTTATCGGCCACCAAATGTATAATTTGTTTCACCCTTAAAGCATCCAGTTTATCAAAAATATCATCGAATAATAAAATTGGTTTATGTTGGCCAGTTTTTTTTATGTAATCGAACTGGGCCAGTTTTAAGGCAATTATGTAAGTTTTTTGCTGGCCTTGCGAAGCATTTTTCTTTAGTGGATGCTCGCTTAATAAAAAGGAAAGATCGTCTTTGTGTATTCCTGTATTGGTGTATTGCAAAACTCTATCTTTGACAAGGTTTTCGTTCAGTAGGTTAATTAATTGATTGTCAGTTAATTGCGACTTGTATTCCAGGACAACTTTTTCCTTTTCATCAGAAATATAATCATAGTATTTTTGGAAAACCGGAACAATATCAACAATGAAATTTTTCCGTTTTTCAAAAATTACTTGCCCAAGTTTTGCCAGTTGCAAATCCCAAACCTCAAGCGAATCTTTATCAAAATAATTGTTTTGCGAAAATTGTTTAAGTAATTGGTTCCTTTGGGCAAGAACCTTGTTGTAATTTAATAAGCTTGCCAAATAATCTTTATCAAACTGCGAAATAGTAATGTCCATGAATTTTCGGCGTTCTTCGCTGCCTGCTAATATCAGGTTCGAATCATAAGGCGAAACAGTAACCAGTGGTATCAGACCAATATGATCAGATAATTTCGAATACTCTTTTTGGTTTCTTTTAAAACTCTTTTTCTTTCCTTTTTTTAAACCACAACTAATATCTTCACTTAGGCTTTCAAATTGATAGCTTCCTTTTATCATAAAAAAATCCGTCTCGTATCTGATATTTTGGCTATCGATTGGGTTTAACCAGCTTTTGCAAAAAGAAAGGTAATAAATTGCATCCAGAATATTTGTTTTGCCAACTCCATTGTTACCAATAAAACAGTTAATTTTTTCAGAAAAATCCAATTCAAGATTCTCAAAATTTCTGTAATTTAGTATGGAGAGGTTTTTTAAATGCATTTTATATTAAAGATATTTGATTAGTCCCTTGTTTACACCAAAAGTTAGTTACTTATTGATTAATAGTTGTTTAGAAAGGTTTGAAATTGAAAGAATGAAGCAGGAAGAAAACATAATGTCTGTATCATTTTTCATCCCACTCCCATGGGTCGCCATAGGCTTGCCAAAGGCGATGCATGCATCTCATTTCGTGCCTTTTAAAACAACACAAACTTTGTGGTAAACTACCATATAATCAGTTTAAAGATGTTAACCTGAGTTCGATTAAAGATATTCACACAGTTTGAATTAATTTTTAGCAGAAATTGCAACAAATTTTTGAAGGACTATCGGGATAGTTCTAGAAAAATTGGTGTAATTTATGCAAAAATTAATCAAATCTAATAAAAATTCGGAACTGCGAAGCAGTCA
>JBNKJW010000239.1:0-4898 GCA_050291445.1 Bacteroidales bacterium
TAGATTTGATTAATTTTTGCATAAATCACACCAATTTTTCTAGAACTATCCCGATAGTCCTTCAAAAATTTGTTGCAATTTCTGCTAAAAATTAATTCAAACTGTGTGAATATTTTTAATCGAACTCAGGTTATTAAAAAAACAGGTTCAACATTAAAAGCAGCAGAGCTCCTTCTCCGTAATACTATGAAGGAGGAGCTGCGCAATATTTGTAGATTATTAACTTGGGAAACATCAGTAATTAAGTAAATATCTCCAGGTTAATCTGGTGGAAGTGATTTTTTGTCAGGTGAAACAGAGTTTTCGTCAAACAAAAAGTGAGAAGCTCCTTATTTTTGTAGCAATAATTTGCCTTCGCATATCTAAATTTACTACTTTTGATAGTGAATGAAACTATAATAACCTGTTACTGACCAAAATGGAAGAGGCTGAATTTATTGGTAAGGTAAACCGGTTCGGAAGTGAATACAGTGTTTACTTAAACCCTGCGGACAACCAAATCCGCATAACAGACGAACGTGGAAACGAATTAAAATGTGACACGAAGAATACAAAAGGCACAGAGAATATACTTGAGAGGGTGCCTATTATTCTTCAAAAAATCGGATTGTAGAAACTGATTTAGTCGTGTTTTACAAGTTTTATTTTCTATTTTCATAGAGAAATGGGAGTGGATTGTGCAAATCAGCAAAAGAGGCTATATGTATGGCTCTGCCAGTGAAAGTACTACCTTTTAAAACCACAAAGCATTTGCTAGCGCGTAATTTCTTTTGTCATTCATTTCAGTTTTTTAAATTTGAAAGAAAAAAGAAATGGAAATACGTAAAGCAAAACCCTCCGAAATTAATAGCATTGTTGATTTTCAGCAAAAAATGGCCATGGAAACCGAATCGTTGGAACTGAATTTGGATATTTTGACCAAAGGTGTACAGGCTGTTTTTGATGATTCTACGAAAGGTATTTATTATGTAGCATTAGAAAATAATGCAGTAATTGCCTCATTGCTTATTACCTACGAATGGAGCGACTGGCGAAATGGGCAGGTATACTGGATTCAATCTGTTTATGTTTTGCCAGAACACCGGGGCAAAGGGGTCTACAAACAAATGTACCTGCATTTAAAAGAAGAGGTTGAAAAATCTCCTGATATTAGAGGGTTACGCTTGTATGTGGAAAAAGATAATGCAATTGCCCAAAAAGTCTACTCAAAACTTGGCATGGATGGCGAACACTACAAAATGTTTGAGTGGATGCTTTCATAAGATTATTATATGCAGCAAAACAAGTAAACCCATAGTGAAAACACAACAATGCAATCAGCACCATGAAGAGAGTATTGCTATTAAAATGAGAAACTTTTGGTGCTTATTTACCACTAAGTTTGTTTTAAAATCATAAAATTAGTAGTATATTTTAGAATAAACTGTTTTAAACCTTTTTTAAATTAATTAACAAACCAAACAATGAAAACAAAACACAACCTTGCATTGATCCTGCTTATATTATTAGGCTTTACTTCCTTTTCACAAAACGTAGAACCTGTTTACAGAAGAAGTTCTCTTTACACAATGATAATTGATGAGCCAAACAGGCCATTTGCAAAAGAAATTAAAGAGGCTTTTTTTACTGCACCGTTCCCAGATAAGTTTAATAATCACACACTTGATAAAAGGCTGATCCCCAATGCCATTCCAAAAGGCATTATGGGGAAAAATTTAAGGCAGGCAATTCAGTCTAAAAACATTTGGGACGAATTGGAGCAGCAACAATTAGCCAAAGCAATGGTGGCAAAATGGTTTAACCGGGACGAAAATGGATGTTTTGACATGAAACTGATTAGTGAAAGAGGTAAATACGATGCCACTGAAATGGATTTGGCAGTTGCCCAAAGTAGCAAAAGAGGAGTTGCTTTGTTGGCTGATGCTGGTGAAGAACTTATTAAAAGTACTTTTTTGGTGGTAAATGACCTAGATTATGTGAATAAAGAAGATATTGCCACAGGTATTAACCTCGCAATAGACCTGATGGATGCTGTGCAAGAGCTTTCGGGTGAGGAGGGAATGGATGATGACACGAAAGCATTAGTGCAAACAGGAGTGGCTGTTGTAGGAAAAGGTTACGTTGTTCGAACAACTTCCTACCTCTATCGTTTGGTTTGGAATGATTCTATTGCAGCAGTATTTTACAACGACTACTGGATGACTAAAGATAATTTTGACCAGGCCAAAAAAGAAGCTTTTGATAAATCGGACATTTTTAAGTTGAAGTTTGTGGGTAGTATGGTAGCATGGGCCGATTTACAATCGACTATTTTTACACAAAAAAAGGACGAAGAACTTATTTCAATTGCAACTGTAAGGGCTATGAACTCAGTAATAGCCAAATTGCAAAAAAGATACGAAGTATTCCGGACAAAAACGCCATTGCATAATGTAGATCCTTTATCTGCAAAAATAGGACTAAAAGAAGGGCTTAAAAAAAACGACAGGTACGAGGTGTTGGAGCAAATATCTGACAAACAAGGCCTTACAAAATACAAGCGCAAAGGTTACATCAAGGTGGACAAGACAAAAATTTGGGACAACAGGTATATGGTTGAAGAAGCAGACAACTATGTTGAAGATGAAAACTTTACATTGTTTAAAGGCTCGAGCAAAAGCAAATATTATGCAGGAATGTTAATCAGGCAATCCCCACCAATGACCAGCACCAGGCCAGAGAATAAGGAGAATTATATTATCCCAAAAGACACAACAGCTATTGCTTATCAGTTGGTTAAGCACAGAGGTAGTTTAACCATGCTGGATACAAATTATAATAAGGAGACTGTTTTTCTGGATGATTTTGACAATAATGATAATGGCTGGCAAACCTATCTTCTTCCAATAAGCAATGGGGAGTATAGAATTGAATCAATAATGCAAGATCCTCCCCGCACATCTTTAATGAAACTGGATGTAAACTCAAAACGGGATTTGGAGCTTTCAACAACTTATACATTAATGTGGAACCGAAAAAGCGACCTGGCCGGCCTGGCCTTTGAAACAAGTAGCGATGAAATGTATTTTTTTGGGATTAACAAAACCCGTCAATACCAAATTGTAAAAGTAACAGGCAGTGGTAATCGAGAAACGATTGTTGACTGGACTCCCTGTCCATTTATTCAACGCATGACTAAACCAAATAAGCTTACAGTTAGAAAGCTTAATAACGAATATTGGTACTATATAAATGATATATTTATTCGTAAAACGCCGTTTGCGGGATTTACCGGAACTGTTGGTCTGTTCATTGGCCAAGCTAGTCAAATTAATGTAGACAAATTATCTGTATCCTACCTGATGAAAAGTAGATAGGTTATTAATAAAGCTATTTATTGAAACCTAATTGCCAATCGAAAAACTATTGGAGCGATTTAAACGCAGTGATACGCAAACACATGAAAAGTAAATCTCTGGCCGATATAATCAACGATTTACAACCTTAGAAAAATAGCACTACTCCATAGCGAATAGTTTCTTGAAATATAGTACTTTTATCTTAAAATTGCACCTTTAGATAATGGAAAAGAACCACGTTAGTCTTTCTGAATTAAATAAGCGGATAAAAGGGGTTGTTCAGGATAATTTTTTTGAAAATATTTGGATAGTTGCCGAAATTGGAGAAATAAAATTTAACCGAAATGGCCATGCTTACCTGGAATTAATAGAAAAAGATGAAGATAGTGATAAACTGGTTTCAAAAGCCAGCGCCACCATTTGGAGCTACACTTTACGGATGCTCAAACCTTATTTTGAAACCACTACTGGCCAGGAACTTCATGCAGGTTTAAAAATAATGGTAGCAGTAAGTATTGAATTTCATGAATTGTATGGTCTTAGCCTAAATATCAGGGATATAGACCCTGCATATACACTAGGTGATATTGAACGAAGGCGTCTTGAAATTATCCGTCAGCTGGAAGAAGAAGGCGTGCTGGAAATGAACAAGGAATTAGAGTTACCTTTTGTTTGCCAAAAAATAGCCATTATTTCATCGGCTACGGCAGCTGGATATGAAGATTTCATCAAACAGCTCCAAAAGAACCCTTATGGCTATTCGTTTTATACCAAACTTTTTCCTGCTATGATGCAGGGAGCCCAAACCGAATCAACCATTATTCAGGCTTTGGAGCACATTTATGAGTACGAAAACTTTTTTGATGTGGTGATAATCATTCGTGGAGGAGGATCTCGCTCTGATTTAATGAGTTTTGATAACTATAACCTGGCTTATTACATTACTCAGTTCCCAATTCCAATAATTGCAGGTATTGGCCACGAAAAAGATACTTCAATTGTCGACTTGGTTAGTCATACCTCATTAAAAACCCCAACTGCAGTCGCCGAATTTTTAATTGGTGAGTTGTATGAATTTGAGCAAAACCTGGATGATTCATTGTCGGATTTATACAGTTTTGTATCAGATAAGTTAAATAATGAAAATGAACACCTGGAAAGTTTGAGTAATCGACTTGTTCCTCTTTTGCAAAACAGGCTGAATAATGAAACAAAGCGACTGGAATTGGCAGGACAAAAAATTGGCCTATTATCGAAAGGAATGATAAATGAAGGCTATCAAAACCTTTCTTACTGGCAAATTGAGTTGGGTGCAAAAAGCCAGGCGAACGTCCGGGCACGCAACAAAGATTTGGCTAGGGTTATTGAAAAACTGCAATTCAGAATAAAGCAGCAGTTCAATCAGCAAAGTAAAAACCTTGACTATTTCGAAAGTTCATTAAATCATTTTGATCCTAAAAATGTATTAAAGAAAGGTTATTCAATTACCAAATTAAATGGCAAAGTCCTTACAGATGCTAAAAAGGTAAAGGAAGGTTCGGAGTTGGAGACTGTTTTGTA
>JBNKJW010000240.1:0-101751 GCA_050291445.1 Bacteroidales bacterium
GTGTTAAGTCAAATTTGATATTTCTGGTAATTAACCAGGTGACAACACCTGGCTGGTGCACTTGTCAGGTGTTGTCACCTGACAAACTAGCCTTGACATGACACTAGTTACTGGATTCTGGTAATTTCCAGCAACTAGCAACCAGTGTCCGGAAACTTGTCAAGAAAAGCAATACCCTAACAATTAAGCTAACCTATGAAAAAAAGTAAATTACACCCCATCATGTTCGTCGGCACTGGTTCCGATGTAGGTAAAAGCATCATCAACGCAGCCTTTTGCCGCATTTTTAAGCAAGATGGCTACTCCCCCGCCCCATTTAAGGCCCAAAACATGTCGTTAAACAGCTTTGCCACACCCGAAGGACTTGAGATTGGACGTGCCCAGGCTGTTCAGGCAGAAGCTGCCGGAATCCCTTGCAGTGTGGATATGAACCCCATTTTGCTAAAACCTGTGAGTAATATGAATGCACAAGTGGTACTCAATGGCAAACCACTCGGGAATAAATCAGCACAAGAATATTTTTTGGGAACAGACCGAGAGTTTTTGTTCAACGAAGCCATGAAAGCCTTTTCAAGACTGGAAACAAAGTTTAACCCAATTGTAGTAGAAGGTGCCGGTAGTATTTCAGAAATTAACTTACGGGATAAAGACATCACCAATATGAAGGTGGCCATTGAAAAAAATGCCGATGTTTACCTGGTTGCTGATATTGACCGTGGAGGTGTTTTTGCAAGCGTTTACGGCACTATCCAATTACTGACACCCGAAGAAAAAAAGCAACTTAAAGGAATCATAATCAACAAGTTCAGAGGAGATATTAAGCTTTTTGAAGAAGGCAAAAAAATGATGGAAGAACTCTGTGGGCTTCCGGTGGTGGGAATCGTTCCGTACTACAGTAATATTGTTATTGAAGACGAAGATTCAGTAGTACTTGATAAAAAACTCAGGCAAAAAAATGATGGAAAAGTGAATATTGCAGTTATTTTGCTCCGTCACATGTCAAATTTCACTGATTTTAACCTCTTGGAACAAATTCCTGAAGTAAACTTATACTATGCTGCCCATCCCGAAGAAGTTTTGGAAGCAGATATCATTATCCTACCTGGTTCAAAAAATACTATTGGCGACTTGCTTGACTTACGCAAAAGAGGCATTGCCAAAGCCATTCTGCAAGCGCACAAAGCGGGGAAAGGGGTTTATGGAATCTGTGCGGGTTTCCAGATGATGGGAAAAGAAGTCAGGGATCCGTTTCATGTAGAGGGAGTGATTGAATCAGTGCCTGGACTGGGCATCTTACCACACACAACATCCTTAACCAAAGAAAAAGTGACGGAGCAGTGCAAATTCTACTTTAGAAATGAGCATGAAATTTGTTCGGGTTATGAAATCCACATGGGTGAGACCATCATTGAAGAAAAAAATGCTGTTAACCAACTTAAAAACGGGCAAGCAGATGGTTATTTTCTCAACGCTAAAACCTGGGGAACCTACATTCATGGAGTTTTTGATAATCAACTGATTATCAAAAATATAATAAAAGAAAATTCTGGTGTTGAATCAAGTTCTGAAATTAATTATGCAGCCTTTAAAGAAGAACAGTATGATAAGTTGGCGGAGCATGTGAGGAAAAATGTTGATATGGAAAACATATATAAGTTGCTGCTTAAGTAAAAGAATCATTATTTGCCAACAAACTGCACCAAAGCTTATCCATTTTTTGAATATCGGCTAAGATTTAACAAAATGTTTTTATCCACAAAAAGACTCTAGGGATATATTGTTTTAGGGCCCGTTTACCAAAACTACTATGCATCGCATGATATTTGGAGTATGGGAACAGTAATAAGCTTAAATATTCATTAAGTTTTTAGGGTAATATGTACCTTCTGTACTACTGCAACAAAGCTATAATTTTACATATTACAATATAAACCACAAAATAATTTACAATTCGTAAATTATAACCCAAAATACTTGACAAATTATAACTTTTTACGTAATTTTGATTAACAAATAAATAACCAACTACAAAAAATACGATTATGAAATTTGATCCTGCAAAAGCAATCCAAAACCTGGAGCAATTCGGAGAATTCGGAGGCGTAAATCCCTCAATTACAGACTCTTCCACCTTTACTTTTTTAGGTGCAAAAACCATGGTTGACACCTTCCATGGCGAAACTCAGGGATGTTTTTTATATTCCCGACACTGGAACCCGATGAACAAATACCTTTCGGATGCAGTAGCTGCAATGGAAGGTGCCCCGGCTGGTTGG
Source organism: Bacteroidales bacterium (assembly GCA_050291445.1). GTDB lineage: Bacteria > Bacteroidota > Bacteroidia > Bacteroidales > NBLH01 > NBLH01. The sequence continues at coordinate 2,277 of JBNKJW010000240.1, forward strand.
GTAACCGCATCAGGAATGGCAGCTATTACAAACGCAATTTTACAATTGTGTAATGCCGGCGATCATTTAGTTTCAAGTGTAACAACTTATGGCGGTACTTTTGCATTCCTGAAGAATTATTTGCCCAAATTCAATATTGAAGTAACTTTTGTCAACCCCACTGATCTTGAAGCTATCAAAAATGCCATCAAACCCAATACAAAAGTAATTTATACTGAAACGATGAGCAACCCTCTGCTACAGATTTCTAATATCCCTGAAATGGCAAAAATTGCCAACGAAAATGGCATTAAATTAATGGTTGACAATACTTTCTCACCTATGATTGTTTCCCCCTATAAGCTAGGTGCACACATTGTGGTTTATAGTATGACAAAGTTTATCAACGGGAAAAACGATTTGGTTGCCGGAGCCATTTGTGCCAATGAAGAATTTATAAGCTCCTTAATTGATGTAAATGATGGAACATCGATGCTGTTAGGGCCGGTACTTGATCCCTTGCGTTCATCCAACATTCTAAAAAACCTGAATACCTTGCATGTACGAATGAAGCAACACAGCCATAACGCTATGTATCTTTCAGAAAAGATAACAGAATTAGGCCTGAAAGTTTCGTACCCAGGCCTTAAAGAACATTCTGGACACGAATTATTAAATAATATTATGAATGAAGGTTTTGGCTATGGTGGAATGATGGCCATTGATTTGCAAGACGCTGACAAGGCGAATCAATTTATGGAACTAATGCAGGTAAGAGGGATTGGTTATCTGGCTGTAAGCCTTGGTTACTTTAAAACTTTATTCAGTAATTCGGGCAAAAGCACCTCATCAGAGGTTCCGGAAGATGTTCAAAAAGAAATGGGCTTATCTGATGGCTTGATCCGATTTTCTGTTGGTCTGGATAATGATATTGAAGAAACTTTTCAGATGATTAAGCAATGTTTGATTGATGAAAAGGTTATCTAAAATTAGTGTATTGGAACTTTGAAATTGGCAAAAAGTGAAATTTAAGTTCAAATTTTTAATGCATCAGTATACAAATACTCAACAATAATCTTGCATTTTAGGGTTAATAAGTTTGTTTTTGTTCAGCTGAGGCTTTGCCTCAGTTGAACCTATCTCGGCAGGCTGAGCCTGTCAGGATACTTTTGGCTCAGGCACAGCCCAAGCCGAACATGAAATAGTACAAGATTGAAGCATAAAAATGGCATACTGATGTTAATGATTTATTATAATCTTAAAAAATCATAATAATCCTAACTAATCAGTGTCCCCCTAATTCGACAACTCCGAATTAAAATGAAACTCAATCTTCTTAAAATTCTGCTGTGCCATGGTTAAGGCATAAGAAGATTCTGCCAGAAAAACATCCCTTCCATACTTATCAATTGCCATGGCCTTGTATTTTTTCTTTTTAAAGTCTTCTATTTCAGCTTCATCCCCGGTTAACCAACAGGCTTTGTAAAAATCAACCGGTTCGTATCGCGAAGTTGCTCCGTATTCGTGCTTTAATCGGTATTCGATTACCTCGAACTGCAAAGCGCCAACCGTACCAATAATTTTACGGCCATTTACACTACGTGTAAACAACTGGGCTACACCTTCATCCATCAACTGGTCAACCCCTTTTGCCAATTGCTTGGCTTTCATTGGATCGGCATTCTCAACATACTTAAATAACTCGGGGGAGAAACTCGGCAAGCCTTTAAAAGTTAACTTTTCCCCTTCACTTAAAGAATCACCAATTTTAAAGTTACCTGTATCATGTATACCAATCACATCCCCAGGAAAAGCCTCCTCAATCACCGATTTTTTCTCAGCCATAAAAGCCGTTGGACTCGAAAATTTAAATTGTTTGCCCAGCCTGGTATGCAAATAGTTCGTGTTTCGTTTAAAAACACCTGAACAAATTTTCACAAAAGCCAGTCGATCGCGATGTTTAGGATCCATATTGGCATGTATCTTAAATACAAACCCACTGAATTTATCTTCGTAAGGGTTAATTTCGCGTTCGAAAGTAAAAGCCGGTTGTGGTGATGGGGCAATTTCAATTAAACATTCGAGCAACTCTTTTACCCCAAAATTATTCAATGCACTACCAAAAAAGATGGGGGAAACATCGCCTGCCAGATATTCGTCCCTATCAAATTGAGGATAAACACCTTCCACTAATTCTAAATCTTCCCTTAATTGATTGGCCGCATCTGTACCAATATCAGTATCCAGTTCTTTAGTTTGAATATCTTTTATTTCTTTAGGTTCTTCTCTTACTTGTTTATCTTTTCCACTAAACAAATACAGCTTTTCGTCAAAAATATTATAAACCCCCTGAAAATTATATCCCATACCAATTGGCCATGAAAGTGGTTTCACATTCAGGTTTAGGTCTTTTTCAATATCTTCCAGCAATTCAAAAGCATCTTTTCCATCGCGGTCAAGCTTATTAATGAAAACAATTACAGGAGTCTTTCGCATACGGCAAACTTCCACCAGTTTTTTGGTCTGTTCCTCCACCCCTTTAGCTACATCAATTACTACAATTACGCTATCAACTGCCGAAAGGGTACGATAGGTATCTTCTGCAAAATCTTTATGACCGGGAGTATCCAAAATACTGATTTTCACCCCATTATACTCAAAGCCCATAACCGAAGTAGCTACAGAAATACCACGCTGACGCTCAATTTCCATAAAATCTGAGGTCGCCGTTTTTTTTATTTTATTTGATTTTACTGCTCCCGCAACATGAATGGCACCACCAAACAATAATAGTTTCTCTGTCAATGTGGTCTTCCCCGCATCAGGGTGACTGATGATTGCAAAAGTCCTACGCCTGTTAATCTCTTCTTTTAAACCCATTTTGCCAAATTTTAAGTGCGCAAAAATAAAGATTAAAATTGAGACGAAAAAGTAGCATAGATATTATAAAAGTTGAGTATGCCTAAGCTCTTTAGTAACATTTATCACTTACTATCGCCCGAATTATTAGTACTGACGTGAAGCAGAGGCTTATTCAGGAGTTTTCACTAGAAAAAAAAGGAGGTTTCACTATCAACATTAGCGATTTTAATAATGATAGAATTACTCGGGTATTATTCCTTTGCAGCATTATTAATTTAAAAAATTTATTTATGAAACCTATTTTAAAAAATCTCAATTACTTGTTTATTGCATCGTTTTTTGCAATTGCTGTTATGTTTTCTTCATGTTCAAAAGAAGAAAATTTTGACACCGAAACTCAATTGGCTGATGAAGTAACAGAAAATGTTGATTTCTCTGACATGGTCGGTGGGTACCTTCCTACCCCTAAAGATGTTTATGAAAGCATTCCAGTTGCAGAAGATCCAGCTCTAAAGTCAACTGCGTCGTCTAAATATCTTCCTTGTCCGGCAGTTGGTAACCAGGGCTCTGACGGATCATGTGTTGGATGGGCTACTGCTTATGCTGCAAGGAGTGTTATGACAGGTGCACAAACCTACTTCAGTCCTTCTTATGTTTACAACCAAATTAAACTTGGTGACTGTTCATCAGGTTCTTATCCAATTGATGCCCTCAAGGTAATTTACAATCAGGGAGTTTGTACATGGGATTACATGCCTTATAAAAGTGGAAATTGCTGGGTGCAACCTGAGAACTGGCAAAAACAAAATGCGTCTTATTACAAAGTTAACGGTTATTACAGAGTAAACAGAGATTTATGGTCTATCAGATGGCAAGTTGGTGCCGGACATCCTGTTGTAGTAGCAGGTCCAGTTGATTGGGCATTCCAACATCTTGGCTACAACAGTGTCCTAAACACAGTTAGTGGCTCTGGCGGTGGGCATTGCTACTGTGTGGTTGGTTACAATGATGACTATCATGCTTTCTTAGTATTAAATTCCTGGGGAACAAACTGGGGAACAAATGGTTACGGATGGATATCTTACGATATCGTTGGTCAATTATGGAAAGAAGCTTACGTTATGTACTAACCTAACGATCAATTCAAAAAATGAGAGGCTGGCTAAAATATTTAGTCAGCCTTTTATAGTTCTACACGTTTTCTCAATTTATAAAACTTCATTATTTCTTCAATCTCATCCTCAATAGCGATAGCTAAAAAATCAACGTCGGACTTAATTTCCAGTTTATTTTTTATATTGCTTTTATGAGATTCAACCGTATGCACACTAACATTGAGTTTTTTAGCTATTTCTTTGTTAGTATTTCCTTCGCAAATAAAAACGAAAACAACTTTTTCGGTCTTGGTAAGAATATCTGTTTTTTTGTTTGTTTTATTAAATGCATACTGTATTGCCTCAAATGAAATTGTTTTTCCAAGATAGTTTTTGCCACTCCTGACTGTTTTTATCGACTCTATAATTTCTTCTGAAATAGACTCTTTTGGGAGAAACCCTTCTACACCAGCCTGCAATGCCTGCTGAAGGACATCTTTCTCGTCAAAAGCTGTGAGTATAATTATCTTAATATCAAGCATTTTAGCTTTTAACAATTTTGCTATTTCAATTCCCGAAAGAGATGATGATTTTTTAAGTTTTACATCTAGTAATATAATATCAGGTTGCACACCATTTTCCAATAAACTATTAAGTTCATTACTCCCTGATGCTTCCCAGATTTTAATTTTCAACTGTCGTTCGTCTTCCAGAATATTTCTTACTCCAAACCTGAAAATCTCAGAATCATCTACAATAATTACACTTATTTCTTCCATGTTAAACACTAATTACATTACAAGTTGGTATTTTAAAATTAATAGTTGCACCAATAGTTTTGTCCTCAATCCATATTTCGCCCTTATTTTTCTGAATAAATTCTTTGCAAATTATTAAACCCAGCCCATCGCTATCGTTAATGGAGAAAAGTTTGTTCTTTTTCTCATCTGAAATTCCAATACCTTCGTCCGAAACTGAAATAACAATATCATCATCTTTTTCCTTTGATGAAATGTTTACTATTCCTCCATCCTTAGAAAACTTAATTGCGTTAGAAATTAAGTTCCGAAGTACTGTTTTTATCATATTCTCATCTGCAAACACCATTGTTGACCCAGACAAGCCATTATTAAGCCGGATATGCTTTCGGTTAAGACTCATTTTGAACAAATTAAGCACTTCATTTATGGTTTTAGAGATATCAAAAGCATGAGGAAAGAATGTTAACGACCCCCTTTGTGATTTTAGCCATTCCGAAAGGTATTGGAGAAATTCATAAACTTCGGTTGAATGTGAATACAACTCACTCAGATTTCTCTCAAGTTTTTCCTTATTTACATCTCTTATATGATTTAATGAGCTGGCTGCAATCATTTTAAATGCTAACAAAGGAGATTTCAAATCATGAGTTATAACAGATATAACCATATCCCTGGTATTATTTAACTCTTGCAAATAAGTTATATCCGAGCTTATTGCTATTACATTTATAACATTGCCAGTTTTATCAACTATTGGATTTAAGGTGGTTTGCATCCATAAATCTCGTCTAATACCAATATCATTTGCATTAATGGTGTACGTAACAACTCTTTTTTCATTAACACATGCCTGAAATAACTTTCTTATATTTGGATTACAACTAAAATCTAAAAGATTATAATTGTTATTGATGAATTCTTTTTGACTTCTTCCAAAATAACTGCAATAACTATCGTTCACCCATTCCATTACTCCATCTACACTGCAAATAATAACTGGATTGGAAACTTTACTTGCAACAAACGATAATTTATGTAGTTCCTGATTAATAACACCCAACAACTCTGCCTGGTTTTCTATTTTTTCTTTTTGCTTCACTATTTCCGAAGTCCTTTCCGTGATAATGTTCTCAAGTTTGTCCCTTTCACGTTTGTGCTTTTTTCTAAATCGCCATATAGAGGTGCCAATAAGTAGAATTAGAATTGTAAAATAGCTCATGTAAGCATATACACTTCTGAAATAAGGCGGTTTTACGATGAAATTATAGACGTATACATCACTCTCTCTATCATAAATGTTTCTGGCCTTTACTTTAAAAGCATAATGGCCTTCACTAAGATTTGTATATTCTTTTTTTCTTTCTGTTGACCACTCTGACCATTTATCCTCGAAGCCTTCAAGCATAAACGAATATTCATTTAGCCATTCTTTATCAAAAAATGAGCATCCGAATTCAAACGAAATACTATTGAAATCATAATCTATTGGCTCTTTCAAACTGGTTTCACCGACTAAATTCATAAAGAATTCCCCTTCTTTTTCAAGATAATTGGTCCCGCTAAATATTACAGAGTCATTATTTAGACTTACTTTTCTAACCAGAACATTAACGCTACTTGTGTCTTCTGTATAACTTGTTAAATCTTTTATCAGCAACAGCTTACCATTCAAGCTAAGCCACATACGATTTCCCGAGTCACAATAAATTCGCTCAATACTTTTGTACTTAAAAAAGGGAATTTCTCTTTGATCTGCTTTAAACAAATCGCCTTCTTTATAATAGTGGAAAAGATATGAAGACTGATTATTGTGTGCACCAATCCAAAATTCATCGTCATCTACTTTACAAATTTGCCCAGGTAAAAGGCCCTTCTCAGTAAATTTAAACAATGCTGAATCTGGCACAAAACAGTTTTTATCATCATTAAAATTGTAAAACCCCTTTGAAGTTGACAATACAATTGTATCCTGAAGTAAAAAAGCATGATAAATATTGATACTTGAAGAATCGATAAAAACTTCTTCAGAGCTGAATCCAAGATCATTTACACCATCATTCCTTAATAAATAAGCACCCTGCATTTGCGTATAAACCAACAAGTTACCAAAAGAATCCTCAACAACTCCGGCAGTCATTTTTAAGTCAGAAAGATTGGTAGGTTCAGACCATGCTCCATTATTATTTTCGATAAATGAAATACCTCTGTTATAGGAATAATAAACTCGATTGGAATGTACTTTTGAGACTAAAATGTTTCCAGCTGCAGCTTGTTTTACTATCATTTTATATGAGTTATCCCTTAATTCCCATATGCCCTCGGCTGTGGCAAAGATTATAGATTGCACGTTCCTGGTGTTATTAAAACTCTTAATACTCGAAACCGGAGCTTTTATTTCAGTTTCTTCAAGCAATAACCTATTAATATTTTCAATATTAAGTTTAAAAAGCCCCTCATTGGTTCCTAAAAACAAGAACTTTCCTTGCCGTAACATGGTAATCACTCTGACTTTTAGTTGTTCATTCTTATCAAAATAAACAAAATTATCATCAGGACTAATTTTCAACATACCATTATCTAAAGCAGCCCAAATAGTTCCATTTTTACTTTGAGTAGTATACCAACATAAGTTAGTTGGCAAGCCATCGTCCTTATTATAGATACTCTCAATATTTAATAATGAATCAAGAAAATAGATGCCATTGTAAAAAGTAGAAATACTAAATCTTCTATTTTGAAGATTTGAGATATTATATAACCTGTTTTTAAAGGCAGGTTTCAGTTTTTCAACAAGCCAATTCATGTCAGGATCCGGCTTGTATTTTTTTTTATCAACAAAAACTCCTTGATCTGTTGAGGTGATTAAAATATGTGATTCGTTATATGGAACTATATTGTAAAATAACAAACTCTTTAACTTTTTATCGTCCGACAATAAGGTTAAAGAATCATCAATTACGGCATAGAGACCTCTTTCACTTTGCCCTATATACAACTGACTATCAATAACTCCAGTTAATGAAAAGAAAGTTTCAGACACCCAAACTCTCACCTTTTTGGTTATTATGTTATAAGCAAACAGCCTCTTATAGGATTGAAAATAAACAGTGTTCTCAACTAACCTTACATTCCATATATCTGAAAATTTTCCTAAATCTAAACCAGACTCTTTATTAATAGAATGGTATTCCCAATTACCATTTCTATCAGGCTGGAGGTAAGCTAACTCGCCTGGTTTACCAAAATAGATAATACCAGTTCTGGGATCTATTTTAAAAGCCCGTACCTTACCCGATTCTCCTGTATCTAATACCCTCCACTTGTTTCCATCATACTCCTGCAAGCCAGATGAATTAGCTATATAAACTAATCCCCTTGGGCCTACTTCAATATGTAAAATTTGATTACTGTTTATATAGTCTTCATTGGAATAAATATAATATTCAGAATGCCCTACTACAGTTTGTGAGAAAGAAATGTAGCTTTTGAAAAAAAATAAAATGAAAACAATAAGCAATTGACGATGCAAAAACTTAAATATTGATAAATCATAATCCATAACAAAGAACCTTACTATAGCAGTTATTGGTTATTTAGTAGAATGCATTGCTCATCCTAACAAATAATAAACGAAAAATTCAAAGCACAATTATTGTCTCATGAGTATGTGAAAGGAATTTTCCCAATACTGAAAATTCTTTAGGTAGCGATACATCAAATTACCATCTTTTGTAAACAATACTAACAGCCTATATTATTTAAATCGAATATTATACTACCTAATTGTACTTAAATTATTAGTGGCCACTAAGATAAAAAAAAAGAGCAATGAACCTAATTATTTAATCAATTTAAGTAGCTCAATTCCATTCTGGTAACGCTTGTAATACTTCAATTTGAGTTTTAGGGCTTAAACTACCTCCAAAAATTGTAAAATTACCAGGTTCGGTACTTTTCACTTTCAATTCAGCAGGTTGCTTAATTGTATTTTCATTATCGTATGCTGGGCTTAAACCTGTTGCCAGCCAACCACTTGTAACCAGCTCATTATCTTTCGCATACAAGTGATAGATGTCATAATCATCAAAAGCCCATAATATTTTTCCCTGCCCCCTAATTGCAAGTACATTGTGTGGATTTATGTAATGCCCTGTGGGTGTAAAATCTTCACCAATATAAATTTCTGAAATTGGTACTTTGGCTATCACTTTAATGAAATTGTCCCAACCGTACAAAATTGCTTGTTTAGTAGGATGAAAACGTGCTACTTCGGCAGCAAAACCCGCAGTTTGTCTGTAAAACACCGGTTTTTTTTGCTGCAAATCATACAAATTTACCGCACTTGAATTCACCATGGCCATACTTCCATTAGGACTCAGCGAAATACTGGCATATTCCGAACCCTGATTCGTGGTAATTAATTCAACATCAGAAAAATCGGGTGAAACACGGAAAACATAACCAACTCCCTGTCCTCCATACGAGACCAATAAACTACCATCGGCCTGACAATAAATTTCATCCAAAGGAAAACGGTTTCTAAGAAGTTCAATTCCTAAATCCACAGTAATTATTTTTTCAATTTGATTAAAGAATGAAATACTTTTTACAAGCTTTAAATTAGTAGCATTGTATTTTAAAATGGTAGAAGAACAATCCGCGACATACAAGTATTGGCCTGTTTGGTCAAAGGTCATTGGAAAATAATCCCCACAGGCAATTTCTTTTTTTACTCCATTTTTTGTCCAAATATCCCAGATAAATCCCTCACGAACAGCCTCTACAGCACCAGTTTTGGTATTAATTATCACAATTTCTTCCAGTTCAATTGCCTGGCAGCCAATATTTGGCCCGTGATTGTTGTACCATACAGCTATTTTACTTCCATCAGGAGAATAAGCAATTTCCCAGGCTTCTAATGTTGTTTGTTGAGGGACATCTTTCAGGTATTCTGCATTATATCCACATTTATGCGGAGTAATGCGCAGTATAGAATGCAATAAAGAACCATCTTCCCCACTTCGTATCTCAACACTTTTTTCATTGGCTTTGGCTGAAGTATAGCTAACAGCAAATGTACTTCCTGTTGGGCTGGGATGAATTTGAACAACATGCTCAGAAAATAATTTATTCTTCCAGTTTACGGATAAATCATCTGGCGAAAGGCACCATATATCGCCAGCTTCTGTAGCAACCAATATTCCCTGGCCAGGAAGACTCTCCAAATAGGTTATATTGTTCCGTTCTTCAAAATCGGGCATTTTAATTGTGGCAGCACAAGCCCATAAAAACCCGGGCTTGCCAACAGGAGAGTTTAATTCATCATTATCTCCAGTAGGAATTGATTCGAGGGTTGAAGTTATTGAGGATTGGGATAATAATATATTGCTGGCATACAGTAAAATAAAAAGAAATAATACTTTCGTTTTCATAGTATTAAAATGTTGGTTCTTTTAAATTTACAAAAAAACCAAAACTTTCTTGCTATCAATTTCTAATTCAACAAACAAATTTCAACCTTGTTTTAACAGTTCTTTTGTCGACAATAGTCCACAAGCAGCATCAATATCTAATCCTCTTGAAGCCCTAAGGGTAGTTACTATTCCTTTGTCTTTCAGTTGGTTTTGAAATTCTTCAATGGTCGCATCATCAGAACCGGTTAATTCAATACCCGGAACAGGATGAAATCGGATAAGATTAATTCTGCATTTAATACCATTCAATATTCTTGCAAGTTCTTTCACATGCCTGGAATTATCATTATAGCCCTTAAACATAATATATTCGAAGGAGACCCTTCTGTTTCTGCTAAAATCAAAATTTCTAATTTCCTCCAGCACTTTTAATATTGGATTTGTTTTTTCAACCGGCATGGCCTTGATCCTCTCTTCAGGAAAAGGATTGTGCAGACTAATTGCCAAATGACACTCACTTTCAGTTAAAAAGCGTTTCATTCCTTTTATGTATCCAATCGATGAAACATTTATACGTTTTGGGCTCATTGCAAAGCCCCAATCAGCTGTCAGTATCTCAAGCGTTTTAAGTACATTATCAATGTTATCAAAAGGCTCACCCATTCCCATAAACACAATATTCGAAACATCATAAGTTTCTGGAATCGAGCGTAACTGATTTAAAATTTCAGATGATGTTAAATGAGTTTGAAAACCTTGTTTACCAGTCATACAAAACCGGCAAGCCATTTTACATCCCACCTGAGACGATACACAAAGTGTATTTCTTGATTCCTCTGGTATAAATGCTGTTTCAATGAACTTATCACCTGCTGCATCAAACAGGTACTTTCTGGTTCCATCAGATGAAACAGATTCTTTTATAGGTTTATTAGTGCCAAAAACATAGTTTGCATTTAATAATTCCCTTGCAGCTTTTGACAAATTGCTCATTTCATCAATTGAATCAACCCGCTTCTTATAAAGCCAGTCAGCAATTTGTTTAGCTGTAAATTTTGGTAGATTTAGTTTTAAAACAAGCTCTTCCAGCTCTTTCAAATTCCGTCCAAATAGTTTGGACTTATTTATTGTTGTCATTTCTATTTTCTAATCTAAAATTATTTGCAAAGGTAAAAATAATACCATCTGTGTTTAGTGCTTATTTAAAAAATCGGTAAAACCCATAAGCAACAGGCACTGCAAAAGCCCTTCTCTAAATTGTTCACATACGTACACCCTGTACCAAAACCGGACATTTTTCACGGTAAATCTTCCTCAAAAACAAACATTAAACTACTGATTATCTGAAATATAAAACACATGGCATTTAAGTTGATAAATATAGATAATGGGTTGTAATTCAAAATTGCTGCGCTGTAAAGTTCCTGTTTTAGTTTAGCCTGAAAATGTTAATGTTCTGGGTAATGCAACAATAAATTTTAAATTTGCATAAGCAACCAAGAACTTACGGTAACTTTTACAAAGCGCTTCATTCAGTAGGAAGTATATGCTAAAGAAATATATTATATCATCATTAAAAAAGATACTGCGATACAATTCGTATTCGCTAATCAATATTTTGGGGCTGGCAATTGGTCTGGCGTCATTTATATTGATTGTATTGTACGTTTATGATGAATACAGCTACGATAAATACCACTCAAATTCAGATAGAATTTACCGCATAACCAGTGTATTGGATTTTGATGGTGTTGGTGAAGAATCAGCCAGTCAGCCATTTCCTATGGGCCAGGCTTTAAAAGAAGAATACCCTGATTTGGTAGAATCGTATGTCCGATTTTTCAACCTGCAACGCTCCCAATTTTTGGTTGGTAATGGGGAGAAGGTTTTTAATGAAAGGCGCTTTTTCTATTGCGACACAAGTGTATTTGAAGTATTTGATTTTAAACTAATTAAGGGCGAAAAGAAAGACATTCTTAAAAATCCTTTTGCCATTGTAATTACTGAGTCAACAGCACAAAAATATTTTGATGACCGAGATCCAATTGGTGAAATATTAAAGGTTGACAATTACTTTGAATTCGAAGTAAAAGGAGTAGTAGAAGATGTAAAAGATCAATCGCACTTTAAGTTTGATTTTTTGGCTTCATTTGAAAGCCTTCCGTATGTTTTTAAATATTCAAAAGCCTTAACAGGATGGATCTGGAACCCTTGCTGGACTTACATCCTACTCAATAAAGATGCAAAGGTTGAAGACCTGGAGGCTAAATTGGATGAATTTACTAAAAAGAAATTTGGCGATGAGACAGAAAATTTCAAGTTGTATTTGCAGGCACTAACTGATATTCACCTTACCTCGCACCTAGACTATGAAATTGAGAAAAACGAAAACATACAGTATGTAAGGATTTTGCTTATTATAGCATTTTTAATACTGTTGATTGCATCCATTAATTTCATCAACCTGGCAACAGCCAGTGCTGCAAACAGAGCAAAAGAAATAGGCATAAAAAAGGCTGTTGGAGCAAGCAGAAGGCAATTGATTCAGCAGTTTTTAATAGAATCATTCATCACAACATTTTTAAGTCTGCTTATTGCCATATCATTGGTTGAGTTATTCTTACCGGCCTTTAGTTCGGTTACTGGAAAGGTGGTAACAACAGACTTTCGATTTAGAAAAGAAACACTCATTGGCTTGTTTAGCCTGGGAATATTTACTGGGTTAATATCCGGGCTCTATCCAGCCCTATATTTATCCTCTTTTAAAGCGGTTGGACTTTTAACAAAAAAATTTAAACTGGGATCTAAATCAACCAATTTTAGAAAAGCGCTTGTTTTAATTCAGTTTTCGATATCATTAATGCTTATAATTGGCACTTTAGGCGTTTTTAAACAGCTAAAATACTTGCACAATGCCGATTTGGGGTTTAAAAAAAACAGCACTGTTATTATTGATGCAGGAAGCGAGGAAGCTTGGAGGTACAAAGAATTCAAAGAATCTCTATTGAAAAACAAGGAGATAAAAAATGTAACAGGCATGAACTATGTTATAGGGTCGAGCCACAATACACACGAATTCATACCTGAAGGCAAAGATGAAAAAAGATTTCAATTTTACCCTGGAATTTTTGTCAGGGAAGATTTTGTAAAAACTTTTGAAATTCAAATTATTGCAGGCAGGGATTTTTTACCTGATGAAAAAGAATCTGGTGAAGCTGTTTTAGTCAACGAAGAAATGGTACATTTTCTTGGGTATGAAAAATATGATGATATTTTAGGAATGAATTTTAAAACCTCTCAAGGACTTGAAAAAGTGGTAGGTGTATTTAGCAATATTAACATTACATCGCTTCATTCTAAGGTTGAACCATTTGTGATTAAAAGCTCCAAAAACCCAAAAGCACGAATTAGCGATACCCGCTACATAGTAATAAAAATTGATGATAAAAAGGTAGAAGAAAGTATTGCTGCCATTGAAAAATCCTGGGACGAACTGGGCATTGAAAAACCATTTGAATACCAGTTTCTAAGTGACATTCTCGAAGCACATTACAGTGGTGAGGAGGTACTTGGCGATTTAGCAAGAATTTTCACTATACTGTCAATTATAATTGCCGCACTTGGTATTTGGGGACTAAGCGCATATATTACCGAACGAAGAACCCGCGAGGTAGGTATAAGAAAAGCATTAGGGGCCTCTATTTTTAGCATTGTAAAACTCATCAATAAAGAATTTTTAATCCTTATACTTGCTGCAAATATTATTGCATGGCCAATTGCCTATATTACTTTAAACAAATGGATTGGTGGCTTTGCATACCGCGATTATATTGGAGCATGGTCTTTTATACTGGCTTCTATGATTGGATTTTTAATCGCAATTCTCACAGTAAGCCATAAAGCTATTGAAGCAGGAAGCAGAAACCCTGTGGAATCTTTACGTTACGAATAAACAGCCCCCACAAGCCATAACATCCTATTCAACAAGTAATTACAAAAGCTTATTTGTTAAACCTGGCTTATGCAATAGAAGCTATGAAAATAGCGCACTATGGCATTTAGCAAAGGTTAACCCCGATATAGAAGAACACCTGATTGGTGCAACAAAGTGAAGCCAATTGGTAGTGATTCTTAATCGATTATGCAATTTAAAGAATTCAATTGCATAATTTGGGTTAAATAAAGTTAAAATCACACCCGAAGCGACTATTTGGTCGCTTTTTTTATTACATTTGCGACCAGGTAGTCGCTAAATTATTAATTATGCCTTTACAAACATTTCTAAATTTAGATAAAAAAAGACAGGAGGAAATCCGCCAGGTAGCTTACAATGAGTTTGCCAGCCACGATTATAATTCAGCCTCGGTCAGTAATATTGTTAAAAAGCTAGGTTTAGCTAAAGGGAGTTTTTACAGGTACTTTGAAAATAAACTGGATTTATACAGTTATTTACTCGAACATGCAACAAATTTACGAATGAGTTCGGTTAACAAGTTGGTTGAAACTGAAAAAGAAGATTTTTTTAAAATTCTGACCGAAAACTTCAGGGACAAGATTGAATTTGATTTTAAACATCCACTTGAAAGCATATTTACCTACAAAGTGCTGCTAGAGACAAACAATCCTGAAATTAAGCATATCATAATCAAACTAAAGCAAGGAATTTTTAAATATGTGGAAACTCTGCTTGAAAACTTTAAAGCTTCAGGAAAAATAAGGCAGGATATTGACGTTCAACTAACTGCCTTCTCAGTTTTTCAAATTCAGGTAGGTGTTTTTGACTATTTATCTCATTACAAAGGAGTTGATTTTATCAAAAATATTAAAGATGGTAAAACCATATTTGCCATAAAAAAAGAAGAAGTAATGAAGACTGTAGAAAAAATGGTTGAATTATTAAAAATAGGAATTACCAAATAACAGATAAAATGATAGCTATTAACAATTTAATTTACACTTACCCAAAGGCCGACAAGCCAGCTATAGACCAAATTAGCTTTAAAGTAAATAAAGGTGAAATTTTTGGTTTTTTGGGGCCAAGTGGTGCCGGAAAAAGTACCACGCAAAAGGTGCTGATAAAACTCCTTTCGGGATATGATGGCAACATAAAAATACTGGATAAAAACCTCTATGAATGGAATAACAATTTTTACAACCACATTGGGGTAGGTTTTGAGCTTCCTAACCATTATTTGAAACTTACTGCAATGGAAAACCTTAAGTTTTTTGGTTCATTTTACAAAAAAAAGGTTGATAAAAAAATTGAAGAACTACTGGAACAACTTGATTTAAAGAAAGATGCAGAAAAAAAGGTAGAGAATTTTTCAAAAGGTATGAAAATGCGCCTCAATTTCATCCGCGCCCTTATGCATGATCCTGAAATCCTTTTTTTTGATGAACCCACCTCTGGACTAGATCCGGTAAACGCACGAAAAATTAAAGACATTATTTTGGAAGAAAAGCTGAAAGGTAAAACCATATTTTTAACCACCCATAACATGGCCGATGCCGATGAATTATGCGACAGGGTAGCATTTATAGTAAACGGAAAAATTCATGGCACTGACTCGCCCAACAACTTAAAACTAATTGGTGCAAAAAGAATGATAAAAGTAGAATACAATGGAAACGGCGTTCATACCAAAGAATTTAACCTTGATGAAATAGGACACAACCAGGAATTTCTTGAGTTAATAAAAAGTAAAAACATACGCTCTATTCATACAGAGGAAAACACTTTGGAACAAGTATTTATAAAAGTAACCGGACAACAACTAAACTAAACAAAATGAGTGCGTTATTTAACATGATAAAATTAGACTTAAAATTATTGGTAAAATATAATTTGTTGGCTGTTGCACTTCTTTTGGCTTGTGTTTATATTGCTTTATTCAAAATATTTGAATTGGGTGATTATCATCCATTAATTAGTGCCATTGTATTTTCCGATCCAGCCATGCTTGGTTTTATTTTTATCGGAGTTATGGTGCTATATGAAAAAGGGGAGCATACCTTACAGGCACTTTCGGTTTGCCCGGTAAATTTTGAGAATTACATATGGTCAAAAGCCATTGCATTAACTATTTTGGCCCTGCCTGTATGCTTTGGAATAGTTTTCAGTTCCTATGGGTTTTATTTTAATTATTTTGCCTTCATTTTGGCAGTACTTTTCAGTTCAATACTATTTGCATTGCTGGGCTTTATTGGAGTTACAAAGGTTCAGACTTTCAACCAATACATCATTATTATCCCATTGTTTTTTGCACCAGCTATTGTTCCTTTGCTCGACTTGTTTAATCTATGGTTTCATCCTGTTTTCTATTTAATTCCAACACATGCAAGTATACTGCTGCTTAAAGCCTCCTTTAAACCAATTAGTCTGTTTGACTGGGTCTATTCCATCAGCTATTTGATAATCTGGTTGGTTGGAGCCAGGTATTTTGCCATAAAATCATACAAAAAGAACCTTTTAACTAACTAATAATAAGCCATGAACAACTATTTTGTATTTATTGGAAATGATTTAAAAATTGTTTTTAGAGATAAAACTTTATTGCTCATGTTTTTTCTGCCAATCATTCTTATTTTGGTATGTAGAATTATCGTTCCAATTATTAGCAATTACATTCCTGATATAAACGAATACAATTGGCTGATATCAGCAGGTTTCTGCATTTTAGCCGGATCAACGCCAGCATTTTTAAGTGCTTTTTTGTTATTAGACGAAAAAGATGAAAAGCTTACTGCCGTATTAAAAGTAACCCCTCTGCCCTACTCAAGGTTAATTACTTACAGAATATCTTTTTTACTCCTAATAAGCTTTCTTTCTGCTGTTTTATTTCTGTTAATGAGCGGCTTATCCACTTATTCGTTTATCACCATCATAAGTGCATCCGTATTGGTTTCTTTTGTACCTGCAATTTTGCTAATGCTGATTATCCCTTTTGCCAAAAACAAAATCGAAGGCGTTACTTTGTTTAAAGGTATCAATGTAGTATTATTTATACCCATTATTGCTTTTTTTATTGCGCCAGAGTGGAAAATGGCTTTTGGAATAATCCCTTTTTACTGGATTTATGAGATACTGCACACTCCTGCGGGAAATGGATTGTTTTTTAATTTCTCACTTGGTTTACTGATAAATGGGAGTATTTTTTATTTACTGACTCGTTTTTTCAATAAAACTTTCATAAAACAAGCCAACTTATAAGATTATTTGCGAATAAAATGGCAAAAAATATAATTCTGCTTATTACCATAAGGGGTAACATGATCATGTCTAAAACACTCTTCAAGCCTAAATGTTTGGCCAAAAGTATCAAGCATGCTTTCTTTTGAATATTGAACAATGTTTAAGCCACTACAGCTTGTTGGGCCATCAACAGAAAAGGTTCCAATTATAAAATGGCCATTTTTAACAACACTGGCCGAAACCACAGTCACATATTTAGCAATATCTCCTTTACTGGTCAAAAAATGAAACACTGCCCTGTCGTGCCAAATATCATATTTTTCAGTTGGTTGAAAACGAACAATATCCTGATGCACCCATTCAACCTTTGCTGCTTTGCCAGACAACCTCAGCTTTGCCTTCTCCAACGCTGTCTCTGAAATATCAAGCACAGTTAGGTTCTCAAAAGACATTTCAAGTAAATAGTCAACCAGAAAATAAGCTCCTCCACCAACATCAATTATTTTCGCATCCGTTTGAGGGCTTATTTTTTCAATTAGGTTTAATGATGGCAATGGTTTTTCCTGATACCATCCTAATTCATCCAATTCCTTCGATTTGTAAACCTTTTCCCAATGATCTTTCCTATTCTTTTCCATTGTTGTAGCCGGGAGCCTCATTCCCGTACTGCTCAGCTTTTTCATTCATCTTCTCTGCCCTAAACAGATAGTCCGAAAGCTGAAGGATTTTTGCTTTCAGGTTTTCATTATAATCAGGGTTTTCATCTAAAAATTGTGTTACAATTTTCGCTGCCTCAGTAGTATTGTACCTTCCAATTGAATAGGCCAGCCAGTTTTTAGGAAAAAAGACATCCCCTGTTTTTTGTATTTCTTCAAGCATTTCAAGGGTTTTTGGCAGATATTTTACCGAATATTCTGCCCTTAGCGGATGGTTGAGATAATACAAACCACTCCGTACCCAAATTTCCTGTTTTCTGTTTTCTTTCTTTTGCAGGCTATTGAAAAACTCATCACGGACTTTTTCATCAGTTGATACTGAGGGCATGATAAATGCCATTTTTTCTTTTCGCTCGCAGTCTTCTATCCTGTCTAATTGTTCTTTTAAAATCGTATCTGCATTAGGATAATCTCGCAACGAAAGTGCCAGGGCCATTGTTGAATAGTCTGTACCTGATGGCTTTAAACCATAAAAACGTTCCTCGTTTTTCCACAGCTGGTAAAAATAGTCTTGTGCTTCGCGACTAATAAAAACAGACATAAGCACCTGAAAAACAGCCGATTTAACTTCCATTTTTGCGGTATTTTCGGCCAAGTTAAATAACTCCCCTTCTACCTCTTTGGCCAGCTCAATTCTTTCCTTTTGATTAAGGAAAAACCACCAGCATTTTTCCAGATTATCCAACGAAAGTTGAATATTTTCTTTAACAGCTTCTTTCTTAAGCGAAGTAACCATCTTACCTACAAACTCTTTTGGTTCTATATTATAATTTACCAACTCTTCAAAAAGTGTGATGTAGGTAATTGCCCTGACCAACTCATCATTTACGCTGGAAATATTGTTTAACAAAAACTGTTTGCTTTTCTCATCAAGTTCAAAATAGCCATAGCCATAGCCTCCGCCATTTAAAAGAATAAAATCTGGTTCCTCCAATCCTACAATTTCAGCAACAGCTACTTCTTCTCTATCCATATAAACAGGAAATAGCTTATATTCTCCATTTTTATACCATAAAACCTCAAAATTCTGCTTCCACTCTCGCCCCTTATCCAAAGCATCTTTTTGCCTAACAGTAAACTTCGAAATTTTACCATCTTCACCATATTCAATTTTGGATGAAATTATCGGCATACCATCCTGCTCAACCCAGGTTTTACTCCAATCACTAAGGTCTATTTCGGTGTATTTATCCAGTATTTGGATTAAATCGCCCCAGGCAGCATTGCCATATTTGTAGCTGTTTAAATACTCTTTCAGCCCGTCCTGAAGTGCTTTTTCTCCAACAATTCGCTCCAGTTTGGCCATCACAATTGGTGCTTTGTAATAAATAATATCACCGTACAAGGTTCCAGCAAACTTCAGATTATCAAGCTTTTGCTGAACCGGATGTGTCCCAACTGTCCGATCTGTTTGGTAGGCACGAGGATAATTTGAAGTAATAAAGTTCAAATCATGATTCATATCCTTAAACATAGGATTCACCATTTTGGCTGCTAACAATTCAGCGTAAACTTCCTTCAGCCACACATCATCAAACCATTTCATGGTAACAAGGTCGCCAAACCACATATGCGAAACCTCATGTGTTATTACAGTCGCCCTTTTTAAAATATCTTCAATTGAAGCCGACTCCGATAAAAACATTCTGGAGTTACGGTAATAAATGGCACCTACATGCTCCATTCCACTAAACTGAAACGAAGGAATTGCAGCAAAATCAAGCTTTTTAAAAGGATATTTAATGCCAGTATAATTTTCCATCCATTCTATGGCCATAAAATGCATCTCAAAAATGGTATCAACATTTTTTTCAACCTTTTCCCTGGCTTGCTCCCGATGATAAAAATTAATGGTTCTTCCGTTTTTCGTTTTGCTCAATTTTTCAAATTCACCGACAATAAAACCAAAATGATAAGTACTAATCGGCGCTGTTTCTGTAAATTTATAGTTCCTGATACCATTTTCTGCCTTCTCCAAAACAATACTTCCGTTCGACATGGCAACCCATTTTTCCGGAATGGAAAGTTCAAGCTCATATTTTGCTTTTATATCAGGCTGATCAAAACATGGAAAAGCAATGGATGCCTTATCGGGTACAAATAAAGTATATAAAAAAGTTTCATTTCTGTTCAATGATGAATTTCCAGCTATGAACTCAATATCAATCATATTAGTCCCCTCAATCAGGCTTTCATCTGGAATGATAATGTGCTCATTCTTAAAAGTATAGGCATTATTTTTTTCATTGGTCAACACGGATAATACTTGCTTGGGGCTATTCTGGAAATCAAGTATTAAATCCTTGCCGTTTTTATTCCAGTCAAATTTTATCAATATTACCCCTGTAATAGCTGCAGTTTGCCTTTCAGGAACAGAAAAAGATAGTTTATAGTTTACGTTGCTAATATTTTTTTTCCTGTTTTTGGCCAATTCATGAGATACACCAGGTTCAATTACCTGTGTGGAAAGATTTGTACACTTCATAAAAAAGAAGAATAGAAGAGTTATCGAATACTTTAAAAACTGCATAAAACCAAGCTTAAGGGCCATTTCAAAACTAAACTTCGA
Organism: Bacteroidales bacterium; assembly: GCA_050291445.1. Classification (GTDB taxonomy): domain Bacteria; phylum Bacteroidota; class Bacteroidia; order Bacteroidales; family NBLH01; genus NBLH01. The sequence continues at coordinate 22,864 of JBNKJW010000240.1, forward strand.
ACATCAAACCAACCACATAAGTAACTGATTTACAGGCAAATTTATTGCAAAACAATCAAATTATCCATAAATTAGCTGTTTTGTGCAGCCCTGCTGTTATTTGGTTCTAAAGTTAACGATTTATTAATACTCTATCAACAAATAATTTTTATTAATAAGATTTTCTTGATGGGTGGATTAGTTTATTACTTAAGCTTAAAATTCAGCCTTTTACAAATAATAAATAACATTAACCCGGGATTAGGCATTAGGAACGAAGTGAACTAATGGCAAGCTCCGGTAAATCCCGATTTAGAGCAACTTAGTGATTTAACCAAAGTGGTTTGTTAAGTTTTGTTATATTTTTCTATAAATCAGTTAGTTGCTCTCCTATCGAATTGTGCAATTGCATAATGAGGATTTAAGCAATTACAGAAATGAAATGTCAAAATGAGAATACTACTACAAATGCAAATGCAATCGTTCTTTCTTTCACTAAAAATCAATAACTATGCACATTCTCTACCATAAAATGCAAGCGGTTTAAAACATTTACTTCGCTGGTATCGGCATCAAAATCAAGAAACAATAGATTCATGTCTGAAAACAAATCTTTAATGCGTTTTTCAACACCCTTTGAAACCACATGGTTGGCAATGCAACCAAATGGCTGCACACTAACCACATTATTGATTCCATCTTCGGCAAAAGTGGCAATTTCGGCAGGGATTAACCAACCTTCGCCAAATTGGGCTGATAAATCAACTATTTCGGAGGCTTTTTTTGCAATATGCCTAATGCTATGAAATGGTCGGTAATATTTAAACTTTGAATTAATTTTTTCTATTTTTTGGATGTAGCGGTTTGCTTTACGTTCAAAAAAGTGTACGACCACATCACTCCATGAACCTTTTCTCAGGAATTTTTTCTTGTTCACATCAAAATTTACAAACTCCTGAATAAAAAAATCTAAAATTGGAGGAATTACTACCTCAACACCTTGTTCTATTAACCAGTCGACAATAAACTGGTGACCAAACGAACTATATTTCACATAAATTTCGCCTACAATACCAATTGCAGGCATTTTTCCGTCTTTCAGGTCGAGTTGGTTGAAGCCCCCAACAGCTTCTTCGAGTTTGGCAAATATGCCTTTTATATCGCTGGTTTCTATGAGCTCTCCTAGCTCACTTAAATATCTATCAGTCAATTTCTTGGCACTGCCCTTCACGGTTTCTCTTGCCAAGGCAGTGTGGTACATTTTCGACAATGAGTCGGCAAACAATATGCCTGCAAAAATAACTGGTAAAATCTTCTTCCATTTTACCTCAAACCCCTCCTGAGGATTAATTGTTTTACCAGCTGTACCTAACGAAACCACAGGAATATCATCAAAACCAGCAGCCAACATGCCTTTTTTTATCAGCGATAAATAGGTTGATGCCCTACACTGACCACCTGTTTGGGTAATTGCTACAGCCACCTCGTTGCGATTGTAATTCCCTGAGTCAAGTGCCTTTAAAACATCGCCTACAATAATTGTTGCCGGAAAACAAATTTCGTTATTTGCATACTTTAAACCATATTTAACAGAATTGTTATCAGGTGCAGGCAAATTGATCATGTTGTAGCCAGCAAGTTTAAAAACAGCAGGTAAAACCTCTGAATAAATGTAGGCAAAGTAAGGACCAATAATTAAACGTTCCTTGTCTTCTTTTTTAAATTCAGGAGTATTAATACGCTGTTTTTCAATTAATTGCTGTTTAAAATCCATTATTTTCACCGATTCAACCATTGAGCGTAAACGCAACCTTACTGAACCAGTACTGGTTATCTCATCCACCCTTATTAAAGTAAGTGCTTTTCCGCCCGCTTTAAGAATTTCTGTACATTCGTCAATTACTATGGCATCAGGTCCGCACCCAAAGGAATTTATTTGAATAAATTGCACTTTTTGCCCCTGTTTAGCCACCCATTTAGCCGCTTTATAGATACGGTTGGTGTACCCCCACTGTGAAATGATTTGTAAATTGTTTAATTCAGAATCTTTTTCATCAGGTATGGCATCTTCTGTAATAACATCTACACCCAAATGACTTAATACATTTGGAGTTTTTTGGTTTATCAAAGAATCTGTATGATAGGGTCTTCCTGCTAAAACAACCAACATTCTGTTGTTTTCTTTTGCCTCAGCAATTATTTCAGCACCTTTTATTTTTATCTGCTGCTTGAACTCCCTCTGCGCCACAAGCGCCTTTGTAACAGCTTTGTAAACAACCTGTTTTTTTACCCCAAATTGTTTTAAATAATTGAAGCACGCTTTTTTCACCAGTTCAATATCATTAAAATTAAAGACAGGCTGGTCAAAAGGAATATTAAAGTTTTTCTCGGGATTAATACTGCTTTTTATTACATCAGCGTAGCTACTAACCAGCGGACAGTTGTAGGAATTATCACTTTCCTCAAAATCATTTTGCTCATAAATGACCATTGGGTAAAAAAACCGGTCAATTTCTTTTTCAGCTAAATTAAAAATGTGCCCATGAACTATTTTTGCAGGAAAACAAATGCTATCAGACATCACCGTACCAAGTCCTTTTTCAAACAAATCGATAGTTGAAGAATCAGAAAGCACCACATTTATCCCACACTCGTTAAAAAAAGTATTCCAAAACGGGAAATTCTCATAAGTATTTAATACCCTGGGTATTCCAATAGTAAAAACAGGATTTGTGTTGGATTTGGTCTCGCGATTAAATAGTAGTTCGTATTTGTAATCAAACAGGTTTTCACCTCTTTCAGCCCCCTCTCCCTTATTGAAAAAATATTTTTCACATTTGTTGCCAGAATAGAAATCATTGTCGTTCCAAAAGGTAAATTTACTTATTCGGCAATTGTTTTCACAGCCCTTGCATTGGAGGTCTTTCGTTTTGTAATTATCAACAATATCAATTTCATCAAGGCCACTAAAACTTGTATCATTGCCATGTATCTGACTCTTTTCTAAAGCAAAAATAGCCGCACCGTATGCCCCCATTTGTTCAGGAATATCAGAGCAAATGACTTTTTTACCAGTATGTAGCTCTAATGCCCTTTGGATAGAAGGGTTTCTGAAAGCGCCACCCTGTACCACAATATTATCGCCCAAATCCGAAATATCTTTCAGTTTTAAGACTTTGTAAAGAGCGTTTTTAATTACTGAAACAGACAAACCTGCTGCAATATCGCCAACCGTTGCATTCTCACGAAGCGATTGCTTCACCTTAGAATTCATAAAAACCGTGCATCGTGTGCCCAGGTTGGCAGGGGCTGTAGCTTTGCAGGCCACTTTAGCAAAATCATCCACACGATAGCCTAGCGAGCTTCCAAAAGTTTCAATAAAAGACCCGCAACCTGCTGAACATGATTCGTTTAGCTCAATTCTGTTAATCATTCCGTTTTCAACAAAAATGGCCTTCATATCTTGCCCGCCGATATCCATAATGAAGCTTACATTTTTGTTGAAGTGCCTGGCAGCAGTAAAATGGGCAATGGTTTCAACAATTCCATCATCAAAGTTAAAAGCCGCTTTAATTAAATCTTCGCCATACCCCACCACTGCAGTTCGTTTAATATTGGGTATTTTATTCCATGTTGAAAATTCATTCTTTAGTTCATTTAACCCGGCTTGTACCGTTTCAATTGGATTTCCCTTGCTATTGGCGTAGTATGAAAAGAGCAGTTCTTTTTCCTTGTTTATCAGGCAGATTTTAGTAGTAGTTGAACCAGAATCAACCCCTAAATAACAATCCATTGAATCAATATCAGCAATTTTTTTTCGTGGCACGTTAAAACCTACCCTGCTATTGTCCCAAATTATCAAATCTTCTTCAGAGTTGAAAAGCGGTTCCAGTCGGTTATTAACCACAATTTTGTTCCCGGTCGTCCTAATCCTCTTAACCAGCTCATCAACAGATATTTGCAAGCTACTCTTGTCAACTAAAGCTGCTCCCATTGCTGGTAAAAGCTCAGTATTACCTGCTTCAATAACGTCTTCTTTTTTTAGTCGTAAATCTCTGATAAATGTATTTTTCAGCTCAGGTAAAAAAGTAAAAGGCCCACCCGAAAACATTACTTTTGGCACAATATCATAGCCCCTTGCTAAAGTATTCATTGATTGTATGGCAACAGCATGAAAAACCGAAGCCGCAATATCACTTTTACTTATCTTCCTGCTAATCAGGTTTTGCACATCAGTTTTGGCAAACACGCCACACCTTGAAGCAATGGTATATATTTTTGAATGGTTTTTAGCCAATTCCTCAAAATCTGCAACATTTACATTAAGCAAAGTAGCCATTTGATCAATAAAAGCACCCGTTCCACCAGCACAACTTCCGTTCATTCTGATATCAGGCGCCTTATTCTCATAAAAAAAGATCATTTTTGAATCTTCCCCACCAATATCAATCAAAGTTTTTACCTGAGGATAAAGTTGTTTCACCACCTCAGCAGCAGCAACAACCTCCTGCACAAAAGGTATATCAGCCTTTTCAGACACACCTATTCCTGCTGAACCAGTAATTCTAACATTTATGGTCTGGTTTCCAACCTTTTCTTTAACTGCTAAAAAAAGTTCAATTACGGTTTGATGAATTTTGGTATGATGCCTGGTATATTTTGAAAATATAAGTTCTTTGTCGGTATTTAAAACAGCTATTTTTGCAGTTGTAGAACCCACGTCCAGACCGGCAAACAGCAATGGTTTATCAAAAATTTCAGGTTTAGCAAAAAAGTTATTACTCATAATTAGCTCCTACAGGTTACAATTAGTTCTAAAAATCAATCAGCTTTAGTGCTTGCAAATATAAGGATATTTCGGTTTCAATGCTTTTAAAAAAATGTTAGGAATTTAGAAAATTATTATGGTTCGCTAGTTATAGTGTCATGTCAAATGTAATTTGGAACTATATCAACGGCGAAGCCCTCACCGTAGGTAAAAGTAGTAAAAGTGAGGCTCATTGAGCACTTCGGCAGGTGGTATACTGAGCTTGCCGAAGTGCTCAGTATACCACCTGTCAAAATGCAGCCACCAAAAGTTCGTTTTGATACAGCCCCAGCAGGTGCACCAGTCGGGTGTTGCCACCTGACTGATTACCCGAAATATCATATTTAACTTAACACTGGTTGCTTGATAATAGTTTACCAGTAACCAGAGGCCAGAAACCTGCGACTAGTATGTTAATTCACAACTATTATTAAACAAAACTTGTCTTTTAAATAAAATTATTATAAACTTGTAAAACTCGGCATTAAATATGCAAGGATCATTTAGGTAAAATTTGGCATTACAATGAAGATAAAAACCAAGCTTCCTTTATATACAAGTATTACGGTTTTATTGTCGATAACGTTTATCGCGGCCTTTTCTATTATAAGCTTTAGAAACAGGACACTGGAAAACATTGACAATTATGGAAAAGAAGAACTTGCCAAAGTAAAAACCACCCTGAAAGATTTTGTTGATCTTTCGTATAACATGATTGCCCAAAGCTACGACAAGCAATCACTTAAATCAATTGAAGAAGATTTTGGCCTAAGCTCAGAAGAAGCTGATTTTGAACAAATTAGAATGCTTGCCATGAATACTCTTAAAATCACAGTAGAAAACTTAAGGGTTTTAAAATATGGTAAGGATGGTTACATCTGGATAAACAAAATTGACCCTCCCTACGAAGTAGTAATGCATGGGAGCAACCCTAAAATGGAAGGCAAAAGCTGGGTGTTTATTATGGAAGGTACCAACACCAATGTGTACGAAGCTTTTGCTGATATTTGTAACGAATCAGGAAGTGGTTACCTTAAATATTCCTTCCCAAAACCTGGTCAAACTGAAAAAATGCCAAAACTAAGCTACATCAGGCTTTTTGAACCACTTGGCTGGGTAATTGGTACTGGTGACTACATTGATAATATTGATCGTGAAATAAGAAATAAAACCGGAGAGTTGGAAGAGCAAATCACCAATCTTGTATACTTAACCATCATCATTGGTATATTGCTTGTTGCGGTTGCCTCTGCTTTGCTTTATTTTCTTGGTTCTAATATTACTTCCGCCATCTCGCAAGTAAGTGACCAGCTGCTAAAAATGGCAAAAGGACACCGTGTGCATAAACTGGAAATTGATAGGAAAGATGAGATTGGTGAAATGGGTAAATCCTTGGATATCTTAATTGATGGGGTTAGTACTTATACCGAATTTGCCAACCAAATTGGAAAAGGCAACCTCGATGCTGAATTTGATACGCTTAGTGATGCTGATGAATTGGGGAACTCGCTGCTAGAAATGCGTAATAGTTTAAAGGCTGCCAAAAAAGAAGAAGAAGTAAGACAGGTAGAGAACAAGCGACGTAGTTGGTTAGCCGAAGGCCAGGCATTAATAAGCGAAGTAATGCGTGGTACAGAAGATGACCTTAAAATTATCTCGCACAAAATTATTAGCACCATGGTTCGTTACCTTGATGCCAATCAGGGTGGAATCTTTATTTTAAATGATGATAACGACAAAGATCCATACATTGAATTGATGGCATCATTTGCTTATGGAAGAAGTCGGTTCCACCAAAAAAGAGTGGAATTTGGTGAAGGAATAATTGGGGCATGTTTCCTTGAAAAAGAAAGCATTTTTATGACAAAGCTGCCCAAGGATTATATGGAAATTCGCTCCGGATTAGGAACAGCCAGCCCAAACAGTTTGCTGGTCGTTCCGTTGCGTACTGAAAACATTGTAATTGGTGTAATTGAAATTGCATCGTTTAATGTACTTCAACCTCACGAAAGAGAATTTGTAGAAAAAGTATCTGAAAATATTTCTTCCAGTTTATTTACTTCAAAAGCCAACCGAAAAACACAGGAACTACTTGAAATGTTCCGTAAACAGGCCAAGGAAAAAGCTGCCCAGGAAGCTGAAATGTTACAAAACCTAGAAGAACTTGAAATGCTTAGGGAAAGGCTTAAGCAGGAGGAGCTTGAGAATTGATTTAGCGGGTCTGGTAATCAGTATTCAGTATAGTATTTACAACCCAAAACCAACCAGTCTGCAACTAGTGTTAAGTCAAGGCTAACTTTTCTGGCTCTTTCAACTTTCTTTTTTACCTTTGGGCAAATTGAAAGCCATGGCAAAAAAAACTGATCTCCTCAGGGAAAATTTCCGAATTTCGTTGGAATCAATAAAATCGAACCTGCTACGTTCAGTTTTGACCATATTAATTATTGCTATTGGAATTATGGCCCTTGTAGGTATCCTTACTGCAATAACAGCGCTTGAAAATTCTATTAGCAGCGAGTTTTTAAGAATGGGAGCCAATACTTTTTCAATAGAATCGCGTGGTATGCGTGTTCATATTGGAGGAGAGCGTTACCGATCGAAAAACCACGCCCACATTACCTATCGCGAAGCAAAACGTTTTAAAGAAGAATTTAACTTTCCGGCAGCCACCAGCATATCAATTTATGGAACAGGTATTGCCACCGTAAAATATGAGTCAAAAAAGACAGACCCGAATGTCACAATACGAGGTGTTGATGAAAATTTTTTACTTACCGGAGGGTACGATGTAGAAAAAGGCAGAAACTTTACCGAACAAGAAATACAAAACAGCAAAAACCTGGTAATAATTGGAAGTGAAATAGTTAGCAGACTTTTTGGCAGACAGATAAATCCTGTAAACAAAATTATTACAATAGGTGGTGCAAGGTATCGTGTAATTGGTGTGCTTAAGTCAAAGGGCTCATCAATGGGTTTTAGCGACGACCGATCTTGCATGTTACCAGTTACAAATGTAAGGCAATATTTTTCAAGGCCAAATATGTCTTTCAGAATAAGTGTAATGCCTTACGATCCTAAATTACTTGATATCGCAATTGGAGAAGCAGAAGGATTATTTCGAATAGTAAGGCATTTAGATATACCAGACGAAAGCGACTTTAATATTACTAAAAGTGACAACCTTGCACAAATGCTTTTAGAAAACCTAAAATATATTGCTATTGCGGCCACTATAATTGCGATTATTACACTCATTGGTGCTGCTATTGGCCTGATGAACATTATGCTGGTTTCAGTTGCTGAACGTACAAGAGAAATTGGTACCAGAAAAGCAATTGGGGCAAAATCGAGCCTGATAAAGCAACAATTTTTGTTTGAAGCCATCCTCATTGGTCAATTCGGAGGCCTTTTGGGGATTATTTTAGGAATAATCATCGGAAATCTGATTGCTGCAGCAGTTGATACACCATTTATTATTCCCTGGATGTGGATTTTTGGAGGAATAGTATTGTGTGCAGGGGTAAGTTTGGCTTCCGGAATAATACCTGCTACCAAGGCATCAAAACTGGATCCTATTGTGGCGCTGCGGTATGAATAGAAATTAGTGTATCAGAACTTTGTATATTGCACCCAATTTCTGCTATTGTACTATAAAAACATGCTGAACAACTTCACCATTATTATAAATCATGGTTCCTAAAAAGCGTCCTGCCTCACTAAAGCTACTTCCTGTAGGAACAGTTAAGATTTTCACAGATTCATTTACTTTTTCATCTTTATCAACTTTGACCCATAAATACCCAACATTTTTAACAACCCCAACAGATAAAATCTCATGGTTTTTAGGTAGTTCTATTTCCTGAATTCTTTCAATTTTTAATTCGAATTTCCAAATCGTTTTCATAAGAGTTTTATTTCTTCCAACAAATGACTAATGACCAATTACTTTTCTAAACTTCAAAACTCATCATTCTGTCTTCCAAATAAAAAACGAGTTCTGTAAAGCGTTTACTTCTTTTTATTTCTTTGTCCCTATCAAATGGCAAATCAATACTTACATGCTCAATAATATTACTTGGTGCAGTTGACATAATGTAAACATCATCACCCAAATAAACCGCCTCAGAAATATCATGCGTAACTAATACAATGGTGGGATGTACCTGCTCCCAAACAGAAATAAGGAAGTCCTGCATCTTTAGGCGAGTATTTGTATCAAGGGCACCGAATGGTTCATCCATTAAAATAATCTCGGGGTTAACCAGTAAACTTCGGGCAATTGCCACCCGTTGTAGCTGCCCACCTGACAAAGTAGGGTATTGTGCATATTTTTTATGATGCCCATCAAGACCCACAATTTTAATCATTTCCATTGCCTTTTCGGTACGTTCCTTTAGTGGAACACCTTTGTATTTAAGGCCAAGCGCTACATTTTCAAGCACAGTCATCCAGGGAAATGAAGAATATTGCTGAAAAACCATACCTATTCGGTCATCATCAGTACGCGGTTTCTCACGAATATACACCTCGCCTTTGGTTGGTTGTTGCAAACCTGCCAGATACCTTAAAACTGTAGATTTCCCACAACCAGAAGGCCCTAGAATAACAACAAATTGCCCCTGGTTTGGTTTGTCTTCAACCAATAAATTGAAGTCTTTTAAGATGTATGATTTACCCCCGTCATAACTCTGATCAGCATTTCTAATCTCAAGTATATCAGGAAGTTCTGTATTTGGAAATGTCACCATAGCTTTCAAATTCAAGGATTATTTTGTTTTCTTTTGGTATTTATGCGGAAACAGCCATCTATCAAGTTTTCTAAAAATCAGATCCTGGATAAATCCTATCAAAACAATTAATGCAAGAATGGCAAAAACATGATCCAAGCGGCTTGCCCTCCTTGCCTTAAAAATAAACGCTCCCAGGCCTCCATCATCAGAGATGTTAACCATTTCTGCAACAATTATGTACGTCCATGAAATGGCTGTTAGTACCCTTACATCATCAATTATTTTAGAGGTAACATGCGGCCAGTAAACTTTTCTGATAGTTTGCCAGTCAGTTGCCCCTAAAGTGTATGAAGTTTGAATATATATTCGATCTACTTCTTTAATCCGCTGCACAACAACAGGCACCAGGAATACAAAAATACCAAAGGAAAGGAACTGAACTTTCATTCCCATATCCAGGCCAAACCATGCTACAAACATTCCTGTTACAGCAGCCAGTGGCACAAATCTTATGGCATCAATATATCGGCTCCAAAGGCTATTGAAAAAAGGCACAAGACCAATAATAAAACCAACAATCAATGAAACCAAAATGGCCTGCACATAACCTAATACATTTAACTTTATAGATGCCCATGTGTTTATTAAAATACCATCATCTCTAACGCGCCTTACAACTTTCGTTTCCCCATTTTTATCAACAATGGTCTTTTTTTCAAAATGCAACTCACCATAAGAACTTAAAACGGCATAGGGTGATGGTAGTGTTGCTTCCTGTATTACTGCTTTTTTTCTAATAACATCCATTCTAATACCCAGAGGTAGCTTTTCATCATTATTTAAAGCAGACGACAAGTCACTTCCTTTAGGATATATTACTACAGAGTCCTTACTCCCGTCAGATAAATCAATTGAAGTACTGATTTTTTCGCCAGTTGAATCGGTAAGTTCTACCTTATAAATACCTGGCTCTAATCCTTTTAAAAAGCCATCAGAAGTTGTTGTTTTGTTAAACCCATCCGGACCAGTCCATTTAAATGTGCAGGAGCCTTTTGCATTATTTACATTGTATTGCAATTGAAGGGTATTAAAAGGCTTTGTTAATACCCACCATAAAAATAATAATAATACAAAACCTGCAACTTCAATAATTAAAGCTGTCTTTTTGGGCAATGTGCCCCCTATTTTAAAAAGTGTTTTTATCATAATGCAAGAACTTTTTTAAGGAAAGGGTACGTCTGGTTTAAAAGACTGTTTTAAAACTAGATTTTGGACGCTATACTTCGACTGGCTCAGTAAGCAAGCTTGTCGAAGTGTACATTGATTATCAGAATGTTATACATTTCGACAGGTAGCACACTGAGCTAGTCGAAGTGCTCAATGTTCAATAATTTAATGCCTTTTGAAACAGCCTCTTAAAGTTTTTGGTTATTTTGAGACCAACTCAAAATCAGTTCTTCTGTTCTTTGCTTTTCCAGCCGCAGTATTATTACTGGCAACCGGCTTGTCTGGTCCGTTACCAATGATAATAAAACGGTTTCGGTCAAAGTTGTGCTCCTGAATTAAATAATCAGCAACAGCTTGAGCCCTTTTTCGCGAAATTTCGCGATTAGTAGATGCACTACCAACATTATCGGTATTACCTTCAATTCTTATCCTTGCATTAGCAAAGGATTTAGCAATATCAAGAAACTCATTATCAATGATATACTTCATGTTATCATCTAATGTATAGGCTCCACTTGCAAAAGTAATACTCACAGATTTAGTTGAAATAGCCTCGGCTGTTTTAATTTCTTCAGTAATTTCTGTGAAAGTAGCAGCACCTTCGGCCTCTTGCCCTTCTACTCCTGCCATATTTACACTTTTTATCAAAGAAGAGTTACCAATTTGCCTCCAGCTAGGAATTCTGCCTTCAATAAAACCGGCCTTTTGGTATTTTAATTCCATTTTGTTATAAATACCTTCTCCTGTCACACCATTAAAACTTCCTGTAAGGTTGTAAAAATTCACATTATCACCATACGTACACAGTCTTACATTATTTATTGCATCATAACAAAAATCATAAGGCATACCAAGCCCTTCTTCAAGTATTGCAGCTGCTTTTTTCTTTGCTTCATCAGAGCTGTTTATTTCAGCTGCTCCTTTAAACCAACCTTCAACCAATTGTTCCAGTTTTCTCCTGTTCTTCTCCAGGTATGCTTTTTTAACTACAAAAACGTCAGCAATAATATTTGAGGCTTGTTTTGTGTTTTGCAATACTTTTGAACCTGTAACTTTTGCAACACAATCTGCATCATCAGGGCTCCAAACAACAGCTGCATCCACCTGACCTTTCTTAAAAATATCAGCAGCATCAATTGCACTTGCTACTTCAACAACTTCAATTTCTTTAATATCGATATTACCTGCTTCAAGTAACCAAAGAAGAAAAGTATGACTGGGAGTCATAGGTGCAAAAGCCACTTTTTTACCTTTCAAGTCACTTACTTTATTAATTCCCCTACGAACTACAACAGCATCTCCTCCACGAGACCAATCTGCCTGAAAAATCACTTGTGGCTCAAAATCTTTTAACCCATCAGCTTCAGTTGTAAAGGCATCAATAGTTGCCCATAGCAAATCAACCTCACCTGTTTTCCAAGCACTACGCGAAGGTTCAAAATCATCCATTACTTTAAACTCCACAGTAAAACCGTAATCTTTGTAAAACCTTGAATTTTTATTGGCTTTAAAACCTTCGTTAAAGTATTGGCCACCAGCATATCCGCCCCAGGTAACCACTCCAATTTTAATGGTTTCATCATCAGATTCAACTGTATTTTCGTTGTTGCTTAAATTGTATTCAGAATCTTTTTCAGGCATTACATACTGCCTTAAAGGTGTATAATACACGGCTGCTGCTATACCACCAATAACAATTGCAACAATTAAAAGTTTCGAAAAAGGTGTAAGTCTTGACTTCATATTTTGTGTTCTTTTATGTTAGATAGTTTAGTTAATTAAATTTTAAAACCCCAACAACTAATCAAATAGATTTGAATAATTACTTAGGTTTCCAATATCTTTTTGTACGTCCTCTTCAACTTCTTTTTCATCGTTTAGATCAGCAACCTTATCACCCAACAAGAAAGACATTCCTTCTTTTTCCATTTTTTCTAGTATATCTAAACCATCCTGCTCATAAACACCATTTTGCAAATCAATGCTGTCGATAAAGCTACCAGAAACCTCAATAAATCGCTCCATCTCACCAATTTTATTGTGAACATCTTCAACAATAGCCTCAGTGGCCATATCAAACATCATTTTTCTATCTGGATCACCACTAATAATATTCATTGCACTTTTCATTGCAGAATGACCAGCCCGAATTGCTTTTCTTTCCTGTTCGCGCATACGCACCTCATTTTCAGTATCTTTGATTAGGTAGCCTGAGTTTTTATGTATTTTAGAAAGAACTTTGTACAATAATTGAATTTTATTTAATAGTGCAGTATACCTTGAATTTGTTTCTTTTAAGCGACCATACTGACGAGTATTTATTGCAACCAATTCCATGTTCCCTTTTTTCTTGGCTTGTTCAGCCATTTTAAGGTTTTCTTCCATTTCTCTTCGGTTATTATCAATTAACCTTGAAAGTTTAGAAATTTGCCCTTTTAATTTTGCAATCTGGGTATTCATTTCTTTCAGGTTATTGTACAAATATTCAATATAGGATTTTAGAATACCAATTGGATCTATTTGCACAAACAAGCTTGTAAACCAGCGCATTATACTTTTGTACATGTACCAGATAAGTGCCCTGAATTTAGGATCCAACAATACATAAACAATTATTCCAAGTACCACGAAAAACGCAATCATTGTAAATAATGTGGCAAACAGACTTTGAATAAAAGCTAATATTTGTACTGAAAATACCGCTATAACTACAATAAGGCCTATTAGAAATATGGCACCTGTCACTCCTTCCGGTCTTTTCCAGAAAGATTTCATCTTTTGTTGAGGAGAATTCTCTATCATTTTCTTAGTTTATTGATTGGGTTGCGAAACCTTTTTATTCAAATTTTTATCGTATAAGGCTCCTTAATAAATTAAATCTATTAAGCATTTAAGTTCTTTATTTTCTCTACTTTATCAACTATTTGATTTGCAACATAGTTGTAAGTTACGTTAAAATCGTTTTCTGTCTTTTTAATTTTTGAGTCAGATTCAGCAATATCTTTCTCAATCATTTTAATTTGCTCTGTATTGCTATTTATTTTATCAGTTAAGGCTTTTATTTGCTCGGCCATTTTATTGCTTTCTTGCTCTAATGATTTTATTTTTTTATGCTTGCCATCAATCTTCCCTGTAGTTTGCTGAGCCATTGCCTGCTTAAACTTATCCCTTTCATTTTCAAGCACTTTCATGTAATAATCAGCACTTTCAACTATTCTCTGGATAGTCAGCCCCTTTGTTGATAAAGTGGCCAAAACCGTTTGCATTTTCACCGATTCCTGCAAATCTATCCCCTTCATTGCTTGCAGGGCGCTAATAAACTCCAGATAATCTTCGCCAGGCAAATTGGCATCCGATATTGCCTTTGTAAGTGAGTTGAAAATCTGCTTATTAACCTCTCCTTTTGCTGGTACAGAGGTTTCGGTTTTATTTAAGCTGGTTTTTATAGGAGTGCTTGTTGAGGTAATTGTATTTTTAGTTGCTGTTTTTTTTGTTGCTGCTTTTTTCACCTCCTCCTTTTTGGGCTCTGTTTTCTTTTCACCTCCTTCAACTTCGTCTTCCGGAACAATAAAAAGTCCCTTTATTTTATTTAGATTTAGTGCCATGCCTTATTTTTTTTACAAATATATAAATTTTATGATTCCATGACCGTTTTCACACCTTTGGAATTAATTTTTATCTTTAAGCAGAAATTCTAAAATTTACGTTAAAAATAACGTATTAATCTAACAAGACCAAAGAAATTAGAACATCACTTGCTAGTTGACAAGCAAATTTATAAAAAACTGTAAACCAAAAAAGTATGAAAACAACTATTTCCCTCATTTTTGCAATTATTTTGACTGGGGTATTGCATTTATCAACCAATGCGCAAAATTTAAACATTGTAAAAGTTGACGACTATATAAAAAAGGCCAAAAAACAATGGAATATTCCTGGACTTGCTATAGCTATTGTTAAAGATGGCAAAGTACTATTTTCGAAAGGCTATGGAGTTAGAGAATATGGTAAAAAAGAAAAGACAACAAATGAAAGTTTGTTTGCAATTGCCTCAAATACAAAGGCTTTTACTGCTTCAGCTTTATCAATTTTGGTTGAAAAAGGGGAAATAAGCTGGGATGATCCAGTACAAAAATACCTACCTTATTTTCAGCTATATGATCCGTATGTTTCAGCAAATATGACCATAAGGGATTTACTTTGTCATAGAAGCGGTTTAAAGACATTTAGTGGAGACCTGCTTTGGTATGGTACAACATATCCGCGTAGCGAAGTGATTAAAAGAGCCAGGCACTTAAAACCTACGTATGGATTTAGAAGCCATTACGGTTATTCAAACATCATGTTTTTAACTGCCGGGGAAATAATTCCAGCTGTAACAGGAAAAAGCTGGGATGAATTTATTAAAGAAAACTTTTTCGCACCTTTAAATATGAAAAATACCAATACCAGCATAAAAAGTTTTAAGGCTGGTGATAATATTGCCATGCCTCACCATGTGGGTTACAACGAAGAACCTCAAGTAATTCCTTATGTTGACTGGGATAATATTGGGCCGGCAGGTTCTATCAACTCAAATGTAAAAGAAATGGCTAACTGGTTAATGCTTAATTTAAACAATGGAAAAGTTGATGATTTTCAATTACTTAGCGAAAACTCTTTGCATGAAATGTGGACAGTGCATACTCCGCAAGTTGTTAGCAAGTGGTCCGAAAGTATGTTTCCATCAACCCATTACAAAGGATATGGACTTGGTTGGGCATTGTTCAACTATCATGGAAGAAACATAGTTAATCATGGAGGAGGCGCAGATGGTATGATTTCAAAAGTGGTGCTTGTACCTGAAGAAAATTTTGGTTTTGTAATATTAACTAACAGTATTAATTATTTACCCTCCGCGCTCACCTACTATATTTTAGATAATTATTTTGGCAAGGAAGAAAAAGACTGGAGCACCATTTATTATGGTTTCTACGAGTCAGACATTAAAAGAGAAGAAAAAGCAAAAGAAGAAAAAGAAATAAAAAAGCTTAAAGATACTAAGCCATCTTTGCCACTTGAAGCATTCACCGGAACCTACACAAGTAAATTATATGGCGATGCCACCATTGAAATTAAAAATGGTAAGCTTTACCTAAATTTTGTTCCAACCATAATATTCAAAGGAGAACTAACTCATTATCAACTTAATACATTCAATATTAAATTAAAGGACTTACCAAGTTTGCCTGAAGGAACTGTTAATTTTATTATTGATAAAGATGGTAAAGTAAGCAAAATGGAAGTAGATATTCCTAACCCAGATTTTGATTTTACAGAATTAGATTTTATTAAAAAGGATTAATTGAACTGAGGATCTTCGGGCAGGTTAAGCCAAACTGTGTATCGCTTGCCCATTTTTTTAAGTGTATTTTTCCAGTAATCTTTATCTTTAAGCATGATGGTGTTAGGATCTCCTTTTCCAACCAGCCAATAGTCATGATCTAACTCGTTTTCAAGTTGTCCTTTATTCCAGCCAGAATAACCAAGAAAAAACCGGATTTGGTTCTCTGTTATGATACCGGTTCTGAGCAGGCTAATCATTACCTCAAAATTCCCACCCCAGTAGATATCACCAATAATATGCTTGCTTTCAGGTATTTTATCACCTAAGGTATGAATATAGTCAACCCGTTCAATTGATACCGGCCCACCTATTGAAACAGAAACCTCCATGTCAATATCCTCACCAAAAAGATCATTAAGCGACATCTCAACTTCTTTATTCAAAATAAAGCCTACCGAACCCTCATCATCATTCAGCGTAAGCAAAACGATAGAACGTTTAAAATACGCATCTTTTGAAAAAGGCTCAGAAATCAATATGCTTCCGGTTTTCGGAATCACATTGGTTTGTTGAATTTTAAAAAAATCTGTGTCGCCGCTCCTCATGATTAAATAAATGCCTATAACTAGTAAGCAAAGTAAGAAAATATATCGTGCAAAACAAATTAATAAATAAAAAATTTGATGAGGTTAAAATAATTCTTTATTCGTAAGCAAAACCTTGGTGCCAGAACTTATTGAATTACAAGCAACTAAAATAAGCCTTACAAATTAGTTCTCAAACACTTAATTTTTATAAGGAAAACAACACAAAAAAGTAAAATGAACAAAACCTAAGTGATAGGCTTGATATTTGCTTAAACCTTTTATGACCTTAATTTGAAAAACTGAATATTGCACCAATGCATTAATTGTTTAGATTTGTAGGAAGAAATTTTTTAATATAAATGAAACAAGCAACAATACTACTTTTTCTGGCAGCAATTCTGTTTTCAGGATGTATACACAATAAAATAAGGTACATTCTGGATAAAAACGAAGTTTTTGAAGAAATTAATGAATATGCAAACAAAGCACCTGATTATAAAATACATAGCCAGGATATTTTATACATTAAAATAAGTTCGACAAACAAAGAAATTAATGAATATTTTGAGGTCAATACTGGTAGGCAAAACATACAGCAAGGTGGCCAACAAAATAGTTTTTACCTAAGAGGGTTCACTGTAAACGATTCTGGCTATGTAATTGTTCCTGTGCTGGGAAAAATGCATGTAGAAGGTTTTACAATAAAAGAAGCCCAGGAACTGGTTCAGGAAAAAACAGATGCACTTTTAAACAATGCAATTGCTACAGTTAAATTAGTTAGCTTTTACATTACTTTTTTGGGAGAGGTAAACAATCAGGGGAAAATTACGGTAATGCAGGATGAGATAAATATTTTAGACGCTATTTCAATGGCTGGAGGGATTGGCGACTACGGTAACAAACAAAATGTATTGGTTGTTCGACAAACAAAAGATGGCACAAAAACGTTCAGGGTAGACTTAACAAAACGTGATCTTCTTACTTCGGAACAGTTTTACATGCTCCCTAACGATATGGTAATTGTTGAACCTATGAAAAACAAATCCTTTCAGTTGGGTGTGCGTGATTACTCATTACTACTAACCACTGTAACCTCCACTATTACAATGGTTTTACTGGTTATTAATTTATTGAAATAGAGAGGATGGAGGAAGTAAAAACACAAGCAAAAAGCTCTTCATTTGATATCAAAAATTATTTATTAAAACTGATAGCCCACTGGTATTTGTTTGTAATTTCTATTGCAATTGGGTTGATTTATAATTTTTTTGATAACCGCTTTAAAATTGAAAGTTACTCAACTAATTCAACAATGCTGTTAAATGATGACCAGCAAAACACACAGGCTGTTGTTGGAGGCTTACAACTTTTTGATTACAGAAAAAACTACGAGAATGAATTTGGGGTGTTAAAATCATATGCTTTAAATAGGGCTGCCATAAGCGAACTTGATTTTACAATTTCTTATTTTAAAAATGAAAGTTTTAGAAGTGATGTTGATTTATACAAAAAAACACCTTTTATTGTTGAATTAGATACCACAAAGCAACAGGCCAATTGGCTAAAGTGCCATCTCGAATTCATTTCAGAAACCGAATTTATTTTAAGAATTGAAGAAAAAAAACTGGAAAAAAAACTTTCATTTAATCAAAAATTTGAATCGGACTACCTGAATTTTACCATAAAAAAGAACCCTGACAGCAAAATAAACAATAAAAACCTGGTTGGGAACAAATATTATTTCTACAAAAACAGCTTTAACAGTCTGGTAAACTCCTACAAAAACAGGTTAAATGTGGATTTAAGAAGCCCCAACAGTTCCATCCTTTGGCTTTGGATAAATGGCACAGTGCCAGAGAGAATTGTTGATTACATTAATAAATTGATTGAGGTATACCTAAGGCAAAGCCTGGAAGCTAAAAACCGCGTGGTTGTAAACACCATAAAGTTTATAGATAATCAACTTGCTGGCGTTATTGATTCTTTGGATGTAGTAGAAGACAAACTACAATTGTTTAAACAAAACAACAAAATACTGGATATTAGCAAAGAAGGTGAAATGCTTTTTGAGGAACTTGATAAACTTCAGCAAGAAAAGAAAATCATAGAAATAAAAAAGAATTTTTACGACTACTTAACAAGAGACCTGGAAGCCAATGGTGAGCTTACAACAGGTATTTCACCAACATTCTTGGATATTCAAGACCCGGTCTTGGAATCATTACTGGCTCAATATCAAAAACTCCAGTCAGAAAAAGACATTCTTGGCTATGATGTAAAAAAAGACATTCCAAGCCTTGATATTATTAATTTAAAATTAAAATCATTACAAAAAGAGCTTAGCAAACACATTTCTAATAGCCTTAATGCCATTGATTATAATATGGTAGACATTGCAAAAAAAATATCCCAGATTGATTTTAAACTCCGACAAATACCTTCGGTTGAAAGGGAAATACAGAATATCCAACGACGCTATAAACTGAATGACAATATCTACACCTTTTTACTTGAAAGAAGGACCGAAGCAGGAATTACCATGGCTTCAAATAGCCCTGGAGCAAAAATACTGGATAATGCCAAATACGAAAATGTAATAAAAAATGCACCCAAAGCAGGAGGTAACCAAACAAAAATCTTTTTCATTAGCCTTTTGGTACCGCTGTTGATAATAGTAATCAAAGACTTTTTTAACAACAAAATAATTGATAAGAGTGATGTTGAAAATGGAACAAGCATTCCAATTTTAGGCTCAATAACAACCAATGTGCAAAAAGTAAACCTTCCAACCCATGAGTTTCCTAAAAGCCCAATAGCGGAATCATTTAGGTTGTTAAAAACAAATTTGCAATTTTTATTAGTTGATAAAACCAATCCGGTAATTTCTATTTGTTCAACCATTAGTGGCGAGGGAAAAAGCTTTTGCTCTGGCAATCTGGCAGCTCTGCTTGCACACTCCAAGAAAAAAACACTTTTAATAGGGCTCGATTTAAGAAAACCAACTGCCCATCTTCCTTTTCGCCACCCCAACATAGTGGGTCTAAGCAGCTATCTAATAGGACTTTACAAGCTCGAAGATATAATATTTGAAACTCACATAAGAAATCTTTCTTTAATCCCATCCGGGCCAATTCCTCCAAATCCTGCAGAATTGATTGAATCCGAAAAGATGCTTAATTTGATGAAAATCCTGAAAAAACAGTTTGATTACATTATAATTGACACACCACCAGTGGCTCTTGTTACCGATGCACTTTTGGTAGCAAGGTTGTCCGATGCAAACATCTTTGTGCTTCGGCAAAACTATTCCAGTAAAAATGTACTAAAAGTTGTTGAAGAACTCCATGTTAATAAAAAGATGAACAATATGGGAATCATCATTAATGATGCTAACCCATCAGTAGTATTTGGGCTAAAATATGGTTATGGCTTTAATTACAGTTACAGCTATGGAGATGAAGAAGGAAGTGGATACTTTGATGTGCCAAAACCTAAAATGAACCTGATAAAAAGAACGGGAAAGTGGTTTTACAGAAAACTAAGGGGCATTTTTAGTTAAATTACACAGAATTCACCTGATAATTTCTGGTTTTTAATTAGTAGTATTACCTTTGAATAATAATAGAACTTAAAAACAATACGAATGAGTGAAAAACTTTACGACCAACTAAACATTCCACCAGAAGTCAGACGATTTCTGAAGAATTCTCGTATGATAATTTTAATATTAGTGATCATAGTCCTACTTTTCAACTCCATTTTTTCGATAGAAACTGAAGAAGTTGGAGTAATTACCCGGTTTGGAAAATACAACCGGACTGTGCAACCTGGCCTAAACATGAAAATTCCTTTCACAGAAAAAGTATACAGAGTTCCTGTTGAGCGTCAGCAAAAACTCGAATTTGGTTTTAGGACCTTAAAAGCTGGGGTAAATTCTGAATATGAAAGAAGTGATGCTGCCCGCGATGAGTCTTTGATGTTGACAGGCGATTTAAACCTGGCAGAAGTTGAATGGGTAATTCAGTACAGAGTAGAAGATGCTTATAAATATCTTTTTAAAGTAAGAGACATAGAAATTACATTAAGAGATATTTCAGAAGCTGCCATGCGTCAAATTGTCGGAGACAGAACTGTAAATGAAGTACTTACAGTAGGTAGAATGGAAATTACCAGCAAAATGGAAGAATTGGTGCAGCATTTATGCAAGGATTATACAATGGGTATAAAAATTGAACAAATTGTTCTTCAGGATGTGAACCCACCGGATCCTGTAAAAGGGGCTTTTAATGCAGTAAACAAAGCTCAGCAAGAGAAAGAAACATC
This sequence comes from Bacteroidales bacterium, assembly GCA_050291445.1. Taxonomy (GTDB): domain Bacteria; phylum Bacteroidota; class Bacteroidia; order Bacteroidales; family NBLH01; genus NBLH01. The sequence continues at coordinate 43,843 of JBNKJW010000240.1, forward strand.
AATTAATAATGCCAAATCGGAATACAATAAAGTTATTCCAAAAGCCAAAGGTCAAAAAGAAGAAACCATACAAATGGCTGAGGGGTATGCAATTGAGCGTGTAAATAATGCACAAGGTGAAGCTACCCGTTTTAACGAGCTTTACAAAGAATATATTAAGGCACCAGAAGTTACAAAACGCAGACTTTACCTTGAAACTATGGCCAATGTAATGCCTAAAATTGGCAATGTTGTAATTACTGACCAAAAAGGAAACAGTGTATTGCCATTGTTAAACATGAAGTTGAACGATAAAACAATAAACAGTGAAAACTAAATATATATTAACCACATTATTGATTATCATAGTATTGATAGTCGCAGCGCAAGGAACCTTTGTTGTTGAAGAATATGAGCAAGTTGTTATTACTCAATTTGGTAAACCCGTTGGCGAAGCAATAACAGAACCTGGACTTTATTTTAAAGTACCGTTTATTCAAAATAATAACGTTTTTGAGAAAAGATACATGGAATGGGATGGTGATCCAAACCAGGTACCTACAAAAGATAAAAAGTTTATTTTTATTGATGCCTATGCTCGCTGGCAAATTACCGATCCTTTAAAATTTTACATGAGAATGAAGGACGAAAGTGGCGCGCAGACAAGAATTGACGATATTCTGGATGGGGAAACAAGAAACTTTATTGCCAAAAATAACCTTGAAGAAGTTGTCCGTTCGAGTAATCGCACCCCCTTGGTAAGTGACTCTATTTTGGGGATAGCTGACTCATTAACAAAGATATACACAGGGAGGCAGAAAATTCAGGATGCTATTCTGAAAGCAGCTAATGATGAAACTGCCGATTTGGGAATTGTCATTTTGGATTTCAGGTTTAAACGAATTAACTACGTACAGGAAGTGCGTGAACAGGTTTATGCACGAATGAAAAGTGAGCGAATTAGAATTGCAGAAAAGTTCAAGTCAGAAGGTCAGGGTGAAGCATCACGTATTAATGGTGAGCGTGATAAAGAACTAAAAACCATTCGCTCTGAAGCATTTAAAACTGCTGAAGAAATTAAAGGTAAGGCCGATGCAGAAGCAGCTGCCATTTATGCAAGAGTCTACAATCAATCATTTCAGGCCAAAGAGCTTTATGCATTCTTAAAATCGTTGGAAACATTTGAAAAGACTTTTGATAGCAAAACATCAGTGATACTTTCAACTGACAGTGAGTTGTATAAGTATTTGAAAAAGATGCAATAGCCTTGTTTAATACTAAAAAAAACCTTGGTTTGCCACCAAGGTTTTTTTATATCTTTTTTCTATTCACCGTTAAACAACAATAGCTTTAGAGCTTCACTAACCTTTCCCAAATCAATATATTTTTTAGCCAGTAAATGCTTTTCTTCAATAAATTTTTCAGAACCATAACCCAGTGAATTTAAAGTCCGGTAAAAAGGAGAAGTTTTCACAAATTCCAACACCTCGCTCTTATTTGGCATATTATTCATCCCGCCAAGTATTCCCAGGTCATTACCAGTAAGCACTTTACTTAGTTTTATTTCATCAGGCAAAGCATCTACACCAATTCCGGGTTGCATACCAGGTTTTCCGAGGGTAAAAACAGCATTGCCACTTGCCCTTACGTAAAAATCCCTACCCATTCTGCCTACCAAATCAATTTTATCAGGGTCAACCTGGCCTTTTTCGTTTAATATTTCCTTTTTATAATGAAATTTCAACACCTCGCAAATTACCAGGTTACCAGCTGCACCTTCTGTTCCGGTTTCAATAATATTTAGCACCTTGCATTCCATTTGCACAGGCGATTCTGCAACTCTGAAAGGTTTCACCAAATCAGCTTCAAGCTGTGTAAAACCCGCCTTAACAAATTCGTTGATACCTTTTTTATAATCCGAACTAGTAAGATTAACTTGCTGCACTATGGCATAGTTAACCACATTAATCACCACTTCGGGCACAATTTTTACATTTTCAAAAGTGTGTTTGGTGGTATTGTCACGCCCTCTTCGGGCAGGTGAAAAAACCACAATTGGCGGATTAGCACCAAAGGCATTAAAAAAACTAAAAGGTGCTAAATTAGGTGTTCCATTTTCATCAACAGTGCTGGCAAATGCAATAGGTCTTGGTCCAATAGCATCCAGCATTAAGCCAAATAATTCAGGTATTGGTTTTTCTTTTGGTGTAAAGGATAGCATAATTTTATTTTTTCATTAAAACTTTCATATAAAATCATTAAAGTAGGTTTGTTTACTAAAGTCAATGGATAACTGACCGATGATCAACTATTTTACCGGCAAAACTGTTGTTATGCACTCACCAAACCCTACTCTCAACCCATTTTTTTCAGCAAACCCTTTCATGATAATTGTGTCGTTATCTGCAATAAATTTTCGCTCAGAACCATCTGGCATTTGAAGGGGCTTGGTTCCCTGCCAGCTTAGTTCCAGCATTGAACCAAAAGAGCCTGGTGTTGGACCGCTAATTGTTCCGGATGCATACATATCGCCAACATTTACATTGCATCCATTTACAGTCTGGTGGGCTAACTGCTGGTTCATGTTCCAGTACATGTATTTGAAGTTTGACAAACAAACTCTGTGCGCACGACTGTTTTCAGGTTGAATATAAACTTCAAGATTTATATCATAGTTTTTTTCACCTTTGTATTTAAGATAAGGTAATACTTCGGGTTCCTGCACCGGACCTGCTGTTTTAAATGGCTCTAAGGCATCCATTGTGACCACCCATGGAGAAATTACCGAACCAAAATTTTTTCCTAAAAAGGGCCCAAGTGGAACGTACTCCCACTTCTGTATATCCCTGGCTGACAAATCATTAAACAATACTAGTCCAAAAATATACTCATCTGTTTTCTCTATTGGGATTGTATCACCCAGTTTGTTTGATTTTCCTGTTACAAAAGCCATTTCCAATTCAAAATCGAGTAACCTTGAAGGCGAAAAAATTGGCTTTTTCTCTCCTTTTGGCAAGCTTTGTCCTTTGGGGCGACGAATGTTTGTTCCGGAAACAACAATGGACGAACTACGACCATGATATCCAACCGGAATGTGTTTCCAGTTAGAGAACAAGGCATTTTCCGGATCACGGAACATTTTTCCCACATTAGTGGCATGCTCAATGCTTGAATAAAAATCGGTATAATCTCCTATTTTAACAGGCAGGAGCATTTCAACAGCATCAATAGGAATTAATACCTTTTCAACATGCTTATTTTTTTCTTTAAGTTCAGTATTTGAGCTTTCAAACAATTCGAATAAATTTAAGCGCACAGCACTGGTAAATTCTTTTCCCTTACCAATGAAGTTATTAAGTGAATTTACATCAACCAGGCTACGCTCAAAATGCTCAATATCAGAAAAATAACCCAAGTCAAACAAAGCAAGCAAGTCAATGGCAAAGTCACCAATCCTGGTAGCTGCTCTTGTACCACTTTTAGTTTTTATAATTCCAAAAGGAAGGTTTTGAATTGGAAAATCACTGTTTTCAGGCACTTCTATCCATGATGTATAGGATGGATCGTTTGTTTTGTTCATAGTATTGATTCTATTTTATAGTAGTTTGTGTTAAGTTAACCAATCAGTTGATATCAGTTACTGTAATTAAAAAAAAGTCAGGCATCTTGCACACTTAAAGGTTTCAAACTTTATAAAGTTCCACGCCTTTTTTGCTCATCTTCAATAGCCTCAAAAAGCGCTTTAAAATTGCCTTTTCCAAAAGATTTAGCCCCCTTTCGCTGAATGATTTCGTAAAATAAGGTTGGTCGATCTTGTACAGGTTTTGTGAAAATCTGTAATAAATACCCTTCATCATCCCTATCCACAAGAATACCTAAATCCTTCAGAATTTGGAGTTCCTCGTCAATTTCACCAACTCGGTCAGTCACCGTATCGTAATAAGATCCTGGAACCCTAAGGAATTCAACTCCTCGATTACGCAGTTCAGTTACAGTTTGGATGATGTTATCAGTAGCCATTGCAACATGCTGAACACCAGAGCCATTATAAAAATCAAGGTATTCCTCCACCTGAGATTTTCTTTTGCCTTCAGCTGGTTCGTTAATCGGGAATTTTATACGCCCATTTCCATTCGACATTACTTTACTCATTAAAGCGGTAAATTCTGTTGAAATATCTTTATCATCAAACGAAATAATCTGTTTAAAACCCATTACTTCTTCGTAAAATCTTGCCCAGACGTTCATCTCGTCCCAGCCCACATTTCCAACCATATGATCGACATATTTAAGCCCAACATCATTTGCTTTATAGAAAGGATCCCATTTTTCATAGCCCGGCCTGAAGGGTCCGTTGTAGTTTTTCCTTTCAACAAAAAGATGAACCGTCTCTCCATAAGTGAAAATTCCGGCAGTCACTACTTCGCCATATTCATCGTTATCAGTTTTGGGCTCAGAAAATACTTTTGCCCCGCGTTTTACAGTTTCATTAAAAGATTTTGCAGCATCATCCACCCATAAAGCAACAAACTTTACTCCATCACCATGCAACTTATGGTGTTCTGCAACGGGTGAATCCTGGACAAGAGCGGATGTCAGGACTAAGCGAATCTTACCTTGCTGCACAACATAGGATGTTTTGTCACTGTGTCCGGTTTCTAAACCTGCATAAGCAACTGGTTGAAAACCAAAAGCTGAAATATAGTAGTGGGCTGCCTGCAAAGCATTTCCCACATAAAATTCAACAAAATCAGTCCCGTTTATCGGTAAAAAATCATTGTTTTCTGTCATAATAGTATAGTAGTTAGGTTATTTAGTCCGAAATAGGTAGCTTGAAGCTGGAAGTATTTTGTTATCTATTTTGTGCTGCAAACTCCCTACTTCCAATATTTATTCAATCCATGATTTATAATAATCTTTGTCTTCTAATTCAAGCGCCTGTTTAGTAATTTTCAAAGGGTTAAATGTATCTAACATAAAAGCCAGTTCATTCGTTTCTTTTTGTCCGATGCTCTTTTCAACAGCCCCTGGATGCGGACCATGTGGTATACCTGTTGGGTGCAGTGTAATTTGCCCCTGCTCAACATGTTTCCGGCTCATAAATTCACCGTCAATGTAGTAAAGTACCTCATCAGAATCTACATTGCTATGATTATAAGGCGTTGGAATTGATTCTGGATGATAATCGTAAAGCCTTGGAACAAAAGCACATGTTACAAAATTATCACCTTCAAAAGTCTGATGAATGGGCGGCGGCATGTGCAACCTGCCGGTTATTGGTTCAAAATCGTGAATGGAAATTGCAAAAGGATAATGATAACCGTCCCAGCCCACTAAATCAAACGGATGCGTAGCATAATGATAAGGAAATAGCAAATCATCACGTTTAATCATTACCAAAAAATCGCCCTCCTCATCATAAGTTTCCAACTCTTCCGGAGGCCTTATGTCTCTTTCATAAAATGGTGAGTGTTCCATTAATTGACCGTTTTTACTCAAATAGCGTTTTGGAAAACGAAAAGGTCCAAACGATTCCACAATCACTAACCTGTTTTCTTCCGACTCAAACTCCAGCTTGTAAATCACACCTCTTGGAATAACTAAATGATCACCGTACGAAAAAGTAATTTTTCCATACATGGTATGCAAAGTTCCATTGCCTTTATGGACCAAAATCATTTCAGAAGCCTGCGAATTTTTAAAAAAATAGTCATTCATCGATTTTGCCGGAGCCGCAAGGCTTAAATAAACATCATTATTTACTAATACAGGCACCCTGCTTTTAAGGTAATCGTCCGCAGGTTTTACTTTAAACCCCTTAAAACTCCTATGCTGCATGTTTTTTTCAATGGCCACTTCTGGTTCCACCGAATATGCCTCATCAATTTTTGTAACTAAAGTGGGTGGATGATTATGATATACCAACGAATAATCATCAGAAAAGCCCTCTGTTGAGACTAATTGTTCAGCATACAAGCCTCCATTTGGTTTTCTGAACTGAGTATGTCGCTTTTTGGGTATTTTTCCTTGTTTATAGTAAAAAGGCATTTTTTTGAAATTAGTTTATTGGTTATTGCTACATTTTTAAAACTCACATACACCTGTATTTCAAGCACTTACAAATCAAGTTCCATTTCTCTAATATTTTCATCTATAACAAGCCGACCTGCTGTTTTGTTCTTTACCTCATCAATTGTAATTCCGGGTGCTAATTCCAAAAGACGGAAGCCATCTGAAGTTACATCAAGAACTGCCAAGTCGGTTACAATTTTACTAACACATCTAACACCTGTTAATGGCAGGGTGCACTCTTTTAACAACTTCGATTCGCCCAGCCTGTTAGTATGCTGCATGGCAACAATGATATTTTCGGCAGAGGCTACCAAATCCATAGCTCCTCCCATGCCCTTTACCATTTTTCCCGGAATTTTCCAGCTGGCAATGTCGCCTTTATCTGTAACCTCAAAAGCACCTAAAATTGTCAGGTCAATGTTTCCACCCCGAATCATGGCAAAACTGGTTGAGGAATCAAAGAAAACGCCTCCTGATTTAACTGTAACAGTCTGTTTACCAGCATTTATCAAATCAGCGCTATGTGTACTTTTTTTGGGGAACGGCCCTATTCCCAACAGCCCATTTTCCGACTGCAAAACAATTTCAATGTCATCAGGAACATAATTGGCCACCAGGGTAGGAATACCAATGCCAAGGTTTACGTAGTAACCATCTTTAAGTTCCTGAGCTATCCTCCTTGCAATTTGTTCTTTTGTTAAGGCCATTATTTATCAGATGTTGTTAGTTTTTCAATTCGTTTTTCGTAGTTTTCACCATGAAAAATATGTTGTACAAAAATGCCTGGAGTATGAATAAAATTAGGGTCTAATTCCCCGGCCGGAACAAGTTCTTCCACCTCGGCAATAGTTATTTTTCCAGCCATGGCCATTACCTGGTTGAAGTTATTCGCGGTGGCGTTGTAAATAAGGTTGCCATGTGTATCACCTTTCCAGGCTTTTACAAATGCAAAATCAGCAACCAGGGCATGCTCCATTAAATAATTTCTCCCATCAAACGCACGAATTTCTTTTCCTTGTGCTACTTCAGTTCCATAACCAGCTGGCACATAAAACGCAGGAATACCTGCCCCACCAGCCCTAATTCTTTCGGCAAGTGTTCCTTGCGGGATTAGGTCAACCTCCAGCTCGCCGGCCAGCAACTGACGCTCAAATTCCTGATTTTCACCAACATATGAAGAAACCATTTTTTTTATTTGCCGATTTTGCAACAACAGCCCAAGCCCAAAATCATCCACTCCTGCATTGTTTGAAATACAGATAAGATCTTTAACATTTGAGTTGGCCAATGCCTCAATCGACTTTTCAGGAATGCCGCATAATCCAAATCCTCCCAGCATTAAAACGGCACCATCAGGAATGCCAGAAACGATTGAATTTAGGTCAGTTATTGTTTTATTCATCATAATTAAGTTATCCAAACAAATTTACAATTTTTATTTAGATTAAATAATAAGAATATGTGATTATCCTAAATAAAAAAGCTACCAATAATGCACTTAGTTGACTGATATTAAACAAAATAACTAAATATGCAAACCATGCATATAATTTGTATATATATTAGTTTAGTAAATTTTAGGTAGATTTAGAATTAAAAACTTAGCATTGAAAGCACTATGTAACAAGTACATTTCTAAAATAAAAAAGGTAATTTCTAAACAAAAACCTAATTACACATGTTATAAATAACAACACTTTTATATTTAAAAATTTTAGCAAATTGTAAAAAATAATACTATGATATATGTAAGCAGAAGAGAACGATTTAGTGCAGCACATAAGTTATGGAATGATGGGCTCTCGGCTAAGGAAAATGATGAGCTATTTGATAAATGCGCCTATCCAAACTACCATGGGCACAATTATGAGTTGTTTGTTACAGTTAAAGGAAAAATAAATGAAAAAACAGGCTATGTATTTGATTTGAAAAAGTTAAGCAGGCTACTGAAAGAAAAAATCATTAACAAACTGGATCACAGAAATTTAAATATTGATGTAGATTTTTTAACAGGCAAAATAACTACTGCCGAAAATATAGCTGTTTCAATTTGGAACGAAATAGCACCAATCATTAAAAAAGAAGGCGCAGAAGTACATAAAATTAAATTAATTGAAACCGAAAATAACTATGTTGAATATTATGGAGAGGAATAAATCCTGCTACATTTAAGTCAGATTTACTATTTCTGGTGAATTAGCCAGATGGCAACACCTGTCTGGTGCACTGGTCAAGTGTTGTCACCTGATAAACCAGCCTTGACATGACACTACTATCTATTTTATGCTATAAATTATGACAACCACCAATGAAAACATAAAACGCTTACCCAACCATTTACGAAAGTATATTGTTGACCAGAATTATGAGAAGTATACGGCTGTTGATCATGCAGTGTGGCGATACATAATGCGCTTAAATTATGATTTTTTAAAAAAAACTGCGCACAAATCCTATCTTGATGGACTGGCTGGAACCGGAATAAGCATTGAAAGAATTCCAAGGCTTGATGAAATGAATGAAATTCTTTTAAAAATTGGTTGGGGGGCTGTTTGTGTGGATGGATTTATTCCACCTGTCTCATTTATGGAGTTTCAGGCCTACAAAGTACTGGTAATTGCAGCTGATATGCGAAGCATCAACCACATTGAATACACTCCCGCGCCTGATATTGTACATGAAGCAGCAGGACATGCCCCGATTATTGTTGATCAGGCCTATGCAGAATATTTAAGACTTTTTGGAGAAATAGGCAACAAGGCAATTTCTTCGAAGCGGGATAATGATTTATATGAAGCTGTAAGAAAAATTTCGATTCTTAAAGAAAGTTCAGGTACAACTGCTGATGAAATAGAGCAAGCAGAGATGCATCTTTCTGATATACAGAACAATATAGGCAAACAATCGGAAATGGCCCGTTTAAGAAACCTGCATTGGTGGACGGTGGAATACGGCCTGATTGGCGAATTAGAGAACCCACAAATTTATGGTGCCGGATTACTTTCTTCAATTGGAGAAAGTGCTGCCTGCCTTAAAAAAGGAGTCAAAAAATTGCCCTACACTGTTGCAGCTGCTGATTATAGTTTTGATATCACCACGCAACAACCACAACTTTTCGTTACCCCGGATTTTTCTCATTTAATTTCTGTACTTAACGAATTTGCCGATACCATGGCTTTTAGAAAAGGTGGTGCTTCAAGTGTAAAGGCAGCAATTGAATCAAACAAACTGGCCACCTGCCAATTAAGTTCTGGGCTTCAAATAAGTGGCAATTTCTCCAAAGTAATTACTGATAAAGAAGGCCATGTAGCTTACCTGAACACCACTGGTCCAACTGTTTTATCCGAAAACGATAAAATGTTAATTGGTCACGGTAAAAATAATCATAAAGAGGGATTTGGCACCCCTATTGGAAACCTAAAGGACATCAATACAAAACTTGAAGACAGCTCGCTCGCTCAATTAGCCCAAACAGGCATTGAAGTTGGCAAAAAAGCCATCTTAGCTTTTGAAAGTGGGGTTAAAGTAACAGGAAATCTTCAGTATGTGCGTCAAAACAAATTTGGTAAAATATTATTGATGAGCTTTACAAATTGTAGCGTCACCCTAAACGATGAACTACTTTTTCAGCCAGAATGGGGAATTTTTGATATGGGAGTTGGTGCAAATGTTACTTCAGTTTATGCCGGAGCAGCAGATAAAGCCGAATTTGAGAAAAGCTCGTACATCTCCCCTACTGCTACCACTACCAGCAATTACCATGATAAAAAATACATTGAGCTTTACCAAAAAGTAAGGGATGCGCGAGAGCAGAAAAAAAATATTGTCAATCTAAACCAAATTTTTAACGAGGTTAGGCAAAAGTTTCCTGATGACTGGCTTTTATCCGTTGAGCTTTATGAACTTGCCAATAAACCAGGGAACGATTTGGGATTAGAAATTAAAGATTATCTTTTAAGAAAAGCAGCAAGCAATGTTGAGTTAAAAAAACTAATTACTGATGGAATTGAATTGATTGAAAAACTCATCCCTAAAACAACTAATTTATGAACATAATAATTACCGGAGCCAGCAGAGGGATTGGATACCATACCGTTTTGGAAGTTGCAAAAACCGGCAACCACCGCATTATAGCAATTGCGCGAAGCTCTGAAGGACTAAAAAAACTTGAAAATGAATTTGATAAAACGGATAAATCAAGCCTAAGTACAATTAGTTTTGACTTATCGCAAAAAGACTTTAGTCCTTTAACTGAAAAAATCAACACTATTTTTGAACTCGATAAAGGCAATAAAATTGATATTTTGCTAAACAACGCAGGCTATTTAGCCAATAAAAGCTTTTTAGAATTGGATGAGAATGACTGGCAAAAAACCTTTAACATCAACTTGTTTTCTATAGCCAAATTAACAAAAGTTTTATTCCCTTACTTTAATACCACGGAAGGAGCTCATATTGTAAATATTGGCTCCATGGGTGGTGTGCAGGGAACACAAAAATTCCCCGGACTTTCGGCCTACAGTGCCAGTAAAGGGGCAGTCAACATACTCACTGAAGCCATGGCTGAAGAATTTCAAAATAACAACATCAGAGTAAATTGCATCAATCCGGGAGCAGTACAAACACAAATGCTTGAAAATGCTTTCCCTGACTTTAAAGCAAAAACTAAAGCCAGTGATATGGGTGCTTATATTGCCCATTTTTTAACCACGGCCCATCAATTTATGAATGGCAGGTTGCAACAAGTAAGTTTTCAAGGGTGATATAAGTATTTAATTATGAATATTTTACAAAAAAAATTAAACAAACCACAAAAAAAGTTATTCATTTTGTCCCCAAATTGAAAACCAGCTTCGTCATAGGGATGAAAATACTTTATTATTAACTAAAAACATTAAAACAATGAAAGACTTTATGATGATTTTTATCGGTGCAAATTACGAAGAACTGGGTTTATCACCCGAGCAATTACAGGAAAGAATGGGTAAATGGTTTGCCTGGGGAAATAAAATGAAAGAACAAGGCATTTTAAAAGGCGGCGAAGCATTGGTTTCCAATGCCAAAAGAATTTCAGGCCCCGACAGAGTGGTTACAGACGGACCATTTGCTGAAAGTAAAGAGTTGGTAGGTGGTTACTACACCGTGTCTGCCGAAAGCGCTGACGCAGTGGTGAAAATAGCCCAGGATTTTCCTGATTATGATTTAGGAGGTACTGTTGAAATACGAGAAATAATGGTATTTGATCAATAATGGAGAACAAAGTAGTAGATCATCTTTTCAGGCATCAGTATGGAAAGATGGTCGCCATTTTAACACGTTTTTTTGGACTGTCGCAACTGGCAACCATTGAAGATGCTGTTCAGGATACGTTTTTTAAAGCAGCTGTTCAATGGCGAAACCAACTGCCTGAAAACCCTGAGGCCTGGCTGGCCAAAGCTGCCAAAAACAGGGTAATTGACCTTTTAAGACAGTTCAATGCTGAAAAAATAAGGTCTGAGAAAGTTTCCTATGGTTCATCAGCTATCCATTTAAATGATCTTTTCCTCGATCACGAAATTGAGGACAGTCAGTTAAGGATGCTTTTTATAGCCTGCTATCCAAATCTTGACCCTAAGGAACAAATAGCCTTTGCACTAAAAACAATTGCAGGTTTTAGCACACGGGAAATCAGTTCGGCCCTTTTGGTAAAGGAAGAAACCATCAAAAAAAGGTTGATAAGGGCCAGAAAAACAATTGCCCAAAACAAGCTGAAATTTGAGTTCCCCTCTCCTGTCGAAACGCCCAAGCGTGTTTCAAGGGTTTTAGAAATCATCTACCTTACGTTTAACGAGGGTTTTCATTCCAATAACAAAGAAAAATTAATCAGGGAGGATTTGTGTGGCGAAGCCATCAGGTTGTGCAAACTTTTGCTGAAAAAAGAAATGTTTAGATCGGGTGAAGTTTATGCATTGTTTGCCCTCATGTGCTTCCATTCATCACGACTGGAAAGCAAAACTGATAAAAACAATGAAATTATTGATCTTAAACATCAGGACAGAAACCTGTGGCACTGGCCCATGATTGTAGTTGGCAATGATGCCATGAACAAAGCCATGGAATACGAAGATATATCGGCATACCATTATGAGGCAGCCATTGCTGCGGAACATCTGAAAGCCAGGACTTTTGAAGAAACCAACTGGCAAAAAATTCTGCATTGGTACGATCTGCTTGATAAAATCCATTCAAGCACCTCCTCAAAACTTAATTTGGCCATTGTTCATTTGCAATTGGAACAATTTGAAACTGCACATCAAATACTAGCACAAATTAACCCCGAGAAGCTTGAGCAAAGAGCCTACCTTTATTTTGGCTGCTTTGCCGAATACTATGTAAAAACGGGTAATATTGACAAAGCAATCTCCTGCCTTGATCAATCCATACTAAATGTAAGCAATGAATTGGAAAGAACCTATTTAGAAAAAAAGCGTAATAAGCTTTTGAGGCTGAATTAAATTGGTTTGGTTATAGTTGCTGATTCCGCGGTAGTTTACCACAAAGTTTGTGTCGTTTTAAAATTACCAATTATTACAATTAGCCTTCTTTAAACCACATTCATCAAAAAGAAACCATCCTTTAACAAATGAAACATATTCTTGCCCCCTTGATAGGAAGGATTAAAGCTAAAATTAGTATTTTCGCCTTACAAAAATCAAAAATATGATAATCGAAACCAGAGCTTTTGCCCGGGCAGGTTTGCTCGGAAACCCTTCTGATGGCTATTTTGGTAAAACCATTTCAATAATTGTAAGAAATTTTGGGGCACGAATAACCTTGTATCAATCACCTGAATTGGTTATTGAAGAGCAATTTGTGGATGCTAATAAGTATAGGAACATCCACCACTTAGTTGATACTGTTAAGCTAACAGGTTATTATGGAGGCGTGCGCTTGATAAAAGCTGCTATTAAAAAATTTTGGGAATATTGCGACCAAAACAAAATAAAGCTGGAGAACAAGAACTTCACCGTCAGGTACCAGACATCTATTCCCCGCCAGGTTGGTTTGGCGGGTTCGAGTGCCATTGTAACGGCTACCATGAGAGCGTTATGCCAGTTTTACAAGGTCGAATTTCCTGTTGAAATTATGCCAAGTATCGTATTATCGGCTGAAACAGACGAGTTAGGAATTAATGCCGGCCTTCAAGACAGAGTTATACAAACCTACGAGGGTTGTGTTTACATGGATTTTGAGAGAAAACACCTGGAAAAAACGAAATTTGGAACATATGAAAAGATTGACAATCAACTACTTCCAAAACTATACCTGGCTTATAAAACTAATTTAAGCAAAGTTTCAGGCAAAGTTTTTAATGATGTAAAACAGCGGTTTGAACAGGGTGACAAAGAAACGGTAACAACCATGCAAGAGATTGCTGCCTGTGCTGAAAAAGGGAAAGAGGCCATACAAAATAAAGATTACGAGACCCTACATAAACTTATTGATCTGAATTTTGATTTGCGCTGCAAAATAATGAACATTTCAGATAGTAACATGGAGTTGGTAAATACCGCACGAAAATGTGGAGCATCGGCAAAATTTAGTGGCTCTGGTGGAGCTATAATTGGGATGTATACCGATGACAGAATGTTGCAGAAACTGATTGTAACATTAAAAAAAATAAATGCAAGAGTTATTAAACCTTATATTGCATAGTAGGACTTATAAACTGAAGTTAAAAATAAAATAAATGATAAAAAAAGCAGTAATTCCGGCAGCCGGACTGGGAACAAGGTTTTTGCCAGCCACCAAAGCACAACCAAAAGAGATGTTACCTGTGATTGACACCCCTGTAATTCAATATGTTGTGCAGGAATGTGTGGATTCGGGTATCGAAGATATTTTAATTATTTCCGGTAAGGGGAAACGATCCATTGAGGATCATTTTGACCGAAATACAGAGCTTGAGGAAAGAATAAAGGAAAAAGAGGATGAATTTCTGTACAACCAGATGCGGCACATCGAAAACATGGCCAACATTCATTTTGTACGTCAAAAAGAGCTGAATGGCCTGGGGGATGCGGTCTATTATGCACGCCATCATTGTGGTAATGAGCCATTTGCAGTGCTTTTGGGCGACACCATTCTGGACTCGGTAATACCTGTTACCCAGCAAATGATTGATATTTATGAGCAATACGGGCACACGGTGATAGCCACAGAAGCAGTACCCAAAGATATCGTGAATCGTTACGGCATTGTTGGTGGTAAAAAAATTAGTGAGCGCATTATGCAGTTAGAAGAAATGGTGGAGAAACCTGAAGTAGGTAAAGCCCCTTCGAACCTTGCAATTGCCGGCAGATATATTTTAACACCGGAAATCTTCCCTGCCCTGGAAAAAACAAAAAGGGGAAAAGGCAACGAAATTCAGTTAACGGATGCATTAAGAATTCTACTCAACCAGGAGAATATTTATTCCTACACCATTGAAGGAAAACGATACGATATTGGTAACAAACTTGATTTTCTGAAAACCACCGTTGAATTTGCTTTAAAAAGACCAGAATTTGCAGAACCTTTTGCTGCATTTTTAAAAGATGTGGCTAAAAATCTGTAAGAAATAATGTAGAGACGCACGGCCGTGTGTCTCTACATTATTTCTTTAACAATTCAATACTCAATTACCAGTCATCCGTTCTAAATGGGCTTGCTGGTAAACCTTCTTTGTTGTATAAATTTGCCCCCTCGGGGTTATCTGCCCAGGCGTATCTTACAGCTACAGGATTTTTAACTTTTTCGCTCCAAACAACTACTTTGTTATTTTCTATGGTGGCTTTTGCCCACACAAATTGCTTGTCTTTTCCGGCAATAGCAAATTGTTTTAACATTTCACCATTTTTTGTTACCAACCCACTTCCAATATTTTTAAAAGTTAATGTGACTTTAGCATCTTTAATTTTCATTGCATCATAAATTGGCCCTAAACTTACAACTACCTCATTATAAGCCACTTTCCCAGCTTGTTTTGCAAGGCGCCTACCTACATCCTTTTTGTTTAAGGGATGGATATCGTTCCATTCGCCCAGGTCGATGCAAACGGCCATTCCTGTATTTTTAACCGACAAGGTTTTAAGCTGTGCCTCCCTCAGCAAAGCCCAATAACTATCAGATGGTTTATCTTTTGTTTCGAGAAAATTGGCTAACTGTACAATTAGAAATGGAAAATCGCCTTCGTCCCATTTTTCCCGCCAGGTGGTTATTAAAGCTGGTAAAAGTTCAGCATATTCTTTGTGCCTGCCTACATTCGATTCGCCCTGGTACCAGACTACTCCTTTCATTTTATAATTAAATAAGGGGGCAATCATTGCATTGTACAAGCCAACTGGTTTCCACCTGATAAAAGTCTGGCTTTTTAATGGGGGCATCTTAGCACTAATTTTATATTTCCATTTCCCTGATAAATCAAAGGTATCTTTATCAACCACCAAAACATAATCTTTATCAGGTACAAATTCGCCAGTTCCGGTATTCACAATTACACGAACAGCAATGGAGTTATTTCCGCCTTTTAATAAACCAGCCGGAACATCATACCTTCTTGGTGGGTATTGATAACCTGTTGTGCCAACAAATTTTCCGTTTACATATGCAAAATCAGCATCCACTATTCTTCCTAAAATCAGTTGAGCTTTTTCTCCTTCAACATTTTGGGGTAGTTCAATTTCTGTTCTAAACCAAATTGCCCCCACTGTATTTTTAAGATTTGTCTGCTGCCAAGAGCTGGGAACTTGTATCCCTGACCAGTCCGAATCATTATACTCAGGCTTGTTCCACAAGTTGCTACTGTCTTTTAAACCTAAATCCTTTTGGTTGAGCTGTTGATACCAGGCATCCGACCTTGCTTTATCTTCTTGTTTGATTTTTTCAATAAGGGAATCATTTTTAAACTTTTGAGCCTCCTTGTAATAATGAGGATATTTTTTCAAGACCTCTTCGCTCACCCAGGCTTCAACTGGTGAACCACCCAGGGCTGAATTAATCAATCCTATTGGCACTTTGTACTTGTCGTAAAGTTCTTTGGCAAAAAAGTAACCTACTGCAGAAAACCCCATAATGTTTTCTTGCGTAGCACTTTTCCAGTTTCCATCCTCTAAATCTTTTTGAGGTGCCTTAAAATTATACTTTTTAGGAACCACAAATTCACGTATTAGATTATTAGAGACTTTCGCTATTTCCTCTTCATAAATCCAGCATACCCTACGAATTGGCAATTCCATGTTCGATTGCCCCGAGCAAACCCAGACCTCGCCAAATAAAATATCATCAATAGTTACAATGTTACTGGCTTTTATTTGCATTTTATAAGGTCCCCCGGCTTTCATGGCCGGAAGTAGTATGCTCCAGTCACCTGAACTGTTTGCTGTTGTTTTATAGGTTGAATTGTTGAATTCTACCGTTATTTTTTCATCTGCAGCTGCCCATCCCCATATTTTTGTTTCGACTCCACGTTGTAAAACCATCCCATTGCTAATAAGCTTAGGAAGTTTAACCTGGCTGCTTGCCACATTTTGAAAGAAGATACAGACAACAAAAAATGATACCGTTTTTAGAATAGTTTTCATCTTAATATAGGAATTAGAAATTAGAACTTTGAAACTAGTTAAGTCAAATATGATATTCTGGATAATCAGTTAGGTGACAACACCTAACTGGTGTACTTGTCAGGTGTTGTCATCTGACAAATCACACCTGACACAAAACCTATACAGCACTGATATTCAAACAATTAAATACGGACCATACATATTTTCTACACCTATTATTTGATTTACAACCTCTTACGCACCGTTGGGGCTTACACCGTTTTTTTTTACTAACTAAATAAAACGTTCCAAACCAGTCATTAAGCCATCCAGCTCTGCCAGCCCTTTCAACCGTCCAATCAAA
Organism: Bacteroidales bacterium; assembly: GCA_050291445.1. Taxonomy (GTDB): domain Bacteria; phylum Bacteroidota; class Bacteroidia; order Bacteroidales; family NBLH01; genus NBLH01. The sequence goes on from JBNKJW010000240.1 coordinate 60,820, forward strand.
GGGTAGCCTGGGTTGTATGTATTTTCGTAGTCCGACAATATTTTAATACCATGATCAGGGCGCATTGGCATCCTAAAATCTTTTCGCCCCAGACTTTTTCTCCTTTTTTGCTCTTTTAGTAACACCATCATGATATCAACCATATTTTGGTCACCTTGTAAATGGCCGGCTTCATAAAAACTGCCATCCTCAAGGATGCTGGTGTTCCGTAAATGAATAAAATGAATTCTTTCGGCTATTTTTTCAGCAATATTAGGCAACTCATTGTCTTTTCTGGCTGACAATGAACCTGCACAATAAGTAACCCCATTGTTAACTGATTTGTTGGCTTCCATCAACCATTCAAAATCTTCAAGAGTACCAATTATTCTGGGTAGGCCAAGCACTGGGAAAGGGGGATCATCGGGATGTATGCATAAATTTACTCCTGCCTCTTCCGCTGTGGGAATTACATCGTCTAAAAATGCCTTCAAATTTACCCTTAATTGTTCTTTGTCAATATTTTTGTATCGTTTTAAATATTCCAGAAACACTTTTTTAGGATCGGAAGCAGCGCCTTCCATTCCTCCATTTATAAAACCCTGTGTAAGAACAATGATGTTGTAAACTAATCGCTCTTCCTCTTCCTTGCTAAACTGTTTGTATACTTCTTTAGCTTTTTGAACCATTTCAGGAGCATAGTCCTTTTCTGCACCTGGTCTTTCCAGCATAAAAACATCAAAAGCTACAAAGGTTGTAAAATCAAATTTCATCACCTCGCCACCGCTCTGTTGTTTGTAGTGCAAATCTGTTCTCACCCAGTCAATCACTGGCATAAAATTATAGCAAACAGTATCAATACCGCATTCGCCAAGGTTTTTTATGGACTGGTTGTAATTTTTAATTAAAGTGGCTCTTTCATCAGAGCATATTTTTATTCCTTCGCTAACCGGAAGGCTTTCCACTACACTCCACCTCATGCCTTTTTCTTCAATGGCATTTTTCACTTTCAGGATTTCATCTTTTTCCCAAACCTCGCCATTTGGGATATAATGTAAGGCCGTTACAACACCCTCAACTCCCATTTGAACCAATTGATCCAAGGTAATTGGATCGTTGAAGCCAAACCAGCGCCATGTTTTTTCTAGAGCCATATTTCAAAATTTCTAAAAATTAATTATAAAAGCAAACTTAACCTTATAGATATTTCAAATCTAAGGGGGCCATTGGACATTAGACATTGGTCAAACTAATGACCAATGTCTAGTCAATGTTGTTTAGCTAGGCATTTTCGACTTCGACTTCGCTCAGTTTCCGGGCTCACCCTGAGTCTAAGGGTTTGTCTCAACCCAAAGAATAGGATTTTCACTAACTAAAGGACATTGAATGACTAGTGACTAATGACTTACCTATTAAACCCCACTGTAAGAGCTAAATCCTCCATCAACCGGAAGAATAACACCAGTAATAAAAGAAGCCGCATCGGAACATAAAAACTGAACAGCCCCGTTTAATTCTTTTATATCACCAAAGCGTTTCATAGGCGTGCGGGCCAATACCTTTTGGCTTCTTTCTGTGTAGCTCCCATCGGGGTTAATAAGCACATTTCTATTTTGATCGCCAATAAAAAAGCCAGGTGCAATTGCATTCACCCTTATTTTTTCACTGAATTTGGTAGCCATCTCCATTGCCATCCACTGTGTGAAAATATTGATGCCAGTTTTTGCTACAGAATAACCCAGCACTCTTGAAATTGCTGAATAAGTGGCCATTGAAGATACTGTAATAATGCTTCCTTCGCCCTGCTTAGCCATTGCTTCGCCAAATACAAGGCAGGGGTAAACCGTTCCGTTTAAGTTCAAATCGGTGACTTTCTCAAAATCCTCAATTTTCATATCAAAAACGGTTTGTTGCTCGGTAAGGGTTGCCCCTGGCATATTTCCACCAGCAGCATTGATTAAAATATCGACTTTCCCCCATTTTTTAATCAACTCGTCTCTGGTCTGTTTAAGCGATTCAATATCAAGCACATTTGAAACAAAACCAACTGCTTCGCCGCCCTGTGCTTCAAGTTCCTTCACTTTATTATTTACATTTTCTTCGCGAATATCGAGGATGGCTACCTTAACACCCGTCTCAGCCAGACTTAATGCAATACTTCCTCCTAAAACACCTCCACCACCAGTTATTGCGGCCACTTTATCTTTTAATTCAAACATCTTTTTATTCCTTATTTTCAAAATAAACTTTTTGATTGAAAGCAATTGCAAATAAAAAACTTATTGTTTTTGCCCTGCTAATAAGCTCCATATACTATTTTTGATTATTTCTCAACTATGTTCATATAGAAAAAAATAGCTACCTTATTAATCAACTTTATTAAACGATGTTGGAACTTTAAATTATTTAGGCATTACCATCAAGTGTTTTAATGGTGCCATCCTCATTATATTCTAATTCAACAACTTTGATACTCCTAAGCCATGTTTTACCTCCTGATGGTTTGCTGTCGTGATAAAACAAGTACCATTTTCCACCGACCTCGCAAATTGAATGATGGGTAGTCCAGCCCACAACCGGGGTTAGAATTATCCCTTTGTAAGTAAACGGACCGTAAGGAGAATCGCCAACTGCATAACACAATTTGTGTGTGTTGCCTGTTGAATAAGAGAAATAGTATTTGCCTTTGTATTTATGCATCCATGGTCCTTCGAAGTATCGGCGGTCGTGATCCCCGGCTTTTAATGCTTTACCATTTTCATCTAGTATTACTACGTCCTTTGGTTCTTCAGCAAACTCAAGCATATCGTCGCTTAACAAAGCAACTTTTGCACACAAAGCATCCTCATTATCAATTGGTTCTGCTCCACACTCAATTGCTTTGTTGTTGCGGTAACGCTGAAGCTGACCGCCCCAAAGACCACCAAAATAGATGTAATATTTGCCATCATTATCCTCTAAAACAGCAGGATCGATACTAAAACTACCTTTTATTGGGTTTGCTTCGGGCACAAACGGGCCTTCAGGCTTATCGCTTATAGCTACCCCAATCCTAAAAATGTCATTTTTATCTTTCAAAGGAAAGTAGAGGTAATATTTACCATCTTTATGTGCAGCATCTGGCGCCCACAATTGCCTTCCAGACCAGGGAATGTCTTTCACATCCAGCGCCACTCCATGATCTGTTACTTCACCATCAACACTATCCATTGAAAAAACATGATAGTCGCGCATATCAAAATGGTCACCATTATCATTTTCAGGAATACCTGATTCGATATCATGTGACGGATAGATATAGATTTTACCATTAAACACATGAGCAGAGGGATCTGCGGTGTACAAGTCCTTAACTAAATATCTAGGTTCTTTCATCTTTTATTATTTATTATTGTTTGTTATTCTTTGTAGCTTCTTCAATAATTTCGGAAACAACTTTTTTAGGCTCCAGGTTTCTGTCAAAAAGCAAAGGATAATCTTTTCGGCCTTTAATTGGCCAGTTATTTCGCCACGATTGATCATCGTGAATTCCCCACATGGTAACTCTGCTAATGTTTTCCTGGTATTTAATATACAAGTCGAAAAACTTTTTGCATCGTTGACTCCATGCAAGTGATACGGAATCTGGCATTCCATTTGGATAAGGGTTCATTTTTTCCTGATACTCAGCTGTTAAAGAAATGTCAGCACCTTCTTTTTCTGTTGGCCAGGGCAAGACGGTTAAATCCATTTCGGTAATCATAAGTTTAAGACCTAACTTTGAATACATTTCCAAAGCTTTATCGTAATCTTTCACCAATGGGTGTGTCATAGTATAGTGGCCTTGTAATCCAATACCATCAATTTTCACCCCTTGCTGCTTCAGTTCTGTTATTAAACTTATTACACTATCGCGTCTTCCTGGTTTAGCCATATTAAAATCGTTGTAATACAATTCTGCATCAGGATCCGCTTCATGAGCAAATTCAAAAGCCAGTTTTATATAATCTTTCCCTATTATTTTATAAAATTTGCTTTCTCTCCATGAACCATCATCGTTAAAGGCCTCGTTCACAACATCCCAACCATAGATACGTCCTTTGTATCTGCCAACTACAGTTGAAATATGCTTTTTCATTCGCTCAATAAGCACTTCTTTTGAGACCTCATTGCCTTTTTCATCAACAAACAGCCAATCGGGGGCCTGCGAGTGCCAAATTAATGTATGACCAATTATTTGCATATTGTTTTTCTCACCTAACTCGACAAATTTATCAGGCAATTCAAAGTTAAAAACTCCTTCTTTAGGTTGGATTTCTTCACTTTTCATGCAATTTTCGGCAACAATGGAGTTGAAATGCTTTTTTAACACCTTTAAGCTAAGTGAGTCTTCACCAGTAATTTGATATGCATTTAAGGCCGTACCAATGTAAAACTTTCCATTAAATGCTTCTTTTAAAGACTGTTCTTGCTGCTCATTTACCCCACTTCCCTGATTGCAAGATGCAAGGACTATTAGAACAGAAATTACGTAAATATTTGAAAGTAGTTTAATCATTTTTTGTGTTTTTATGCATTATCTCTTCTGGTTATTAAATCCTGTTCAATTTCAACCTCCATTTTTTTGTTTATTTTATAAAAGAAAAGCAATACAACAGCTATCAAAAATGGAATTGATGCAAAAACACTAACAAGCATTTTGGCTCCTTCAGCAACAGTTTCAGGCTGAACAATTGCTTGTCCTTCAGCAACCATATCTTTAGTTACATAGCCATAAAGGCCAATGACCCAGCTAACCAAAGCTCCACCAATTGACAACCCGGCTTTTAAACCTACCATCATAGCTGAAAAAATAATTGCTGTTGCACGACGGTTATTTTTCCATTCGGAATAATCTGCCACATCGGCAATCATTGCCCAAAGAACAGGAATGGTGATTCCGTAGAAAAATCCATGAAGTATTTGAGAAATAAACATCATTGCAACGCCTTTTGCCGAGAAAAAGTAAAAAGCAAGAATAAAAATTGTAGAAACAAATAGAAAAAGTCTATAAACATCTCTTTTCCCAAATTTGTCTGCTAGCTTTTTTGAAAATCCAATTCCAACTATCATAAAGATAATCCCACCAGCATTGAACAATCCAAACCCAGCAGAGGCAACATCAGAGCCAAACCATTCAACTACATAAGAAGGAAGTGCATTTGTTATGGGACTAATAAATGTTGTCAGGGCATCTGTATCAACAAAATTTTCAAAATAAAACACATAAGAACCACCTTTCATTGCTAGCGTAACAAAAACTAATATTGTTACTAAAAGTGTGATTATCCAAGGCCTGTTTTTTGCTAGATCTGACAAATCATCTTTTAGTGGTGTTTTTTGTTCAACCGATGGAACAACACGCTCTTTTGTAGAAATAAATGTAATTATTAACATGATAGTTCCTACAATTGCCAACCATGTCATAACAATCTCCATACCAGCAGCTTTGTCTCCATCTCCGGCATATTTTATAATTGGTAACATAAAAACCTGCACAAAAAATTGGGCAAACATTACCGCTACAAACCTAATAGAAGAAATACTATTCCGTTCTTTCATATCCCCGGTAAGAACACCACTTAATGCAGAATAGGGTAAGTTGTTTCCTGCATACAACAATAATAACAATGTATAAGTTATTACAGCATAAATGACTTTACCTTTATAGGCAAAGTCCGGGGTTGAAAACGCAAGTAGTGCCATTACTCCCAGAGGTACTGATGTATAAAGTACCCAAGAGCGGAATTTCCCCCATCTTGAATTTGTCCTGTCAGCTATGGCTCCAATGATTGGGTTAAATGCAAACGCAGCAACCAAACCAACAACTAACATAATAATAGAAGCATCATTGCTTTTAAGCCCATAGATGTCAGTGTAAAAATAGGCCAAATACGTAATTAACGTTTGAAAAACCAGGTTAGCCGCCAGATCTCCTAAACTATAGCCAATTTTTTCAAAAAGAGGCACCTTTTGCGAAACTTTGTTCATGACATGTTTTTTATTCAGTTTTAACTATAATTATTTATTAATTTATTTAATGTACCTACTTTCTGGTGGACCTAAGTAAGAGGGTTTTAGTCCGCCAGCATTTATTACAATTTTTTGAAGAACAATACCTGGGTCAATCAACCAAAATTTGAGCACGTGTTTGCCCTGTTTGGCAATTTTGTGTGTGGAAGATTTCATTATGATACTGTTCAGTACTGCCTGATTCCACCAGTTTGGATATTTCCAGTCGGCCACTTCTGTTCCTTCGTGCATATTTATTTTTTGCAATGGCTCATCATCAACAGAAACGGCAAAATGCAAGCCTTTGCCTTTTAAGAAATTCAATGTGGGTGATAAATGATAATCAATTTTTATCACACCATCTTTAGGTTCTTCTAAAAGATAAAATTCATACTCCAATGAAGGGGTGTTTTTTCCAGGTGTTTCAATTTTTTTGGTAAGCGGTACAGGCGTTACACCGTGCAATGTTTTCCCAATTTCAGGGAAGATTTCCCAACTTATTTCTTTGGTATTATTTGCCTTAGTGTAATTGGCCGCTTCAATACTAATGTATCCATTCGTTTCAACAAAGCCTTTGGCTTGTTTATCGTTATATTTGGTTGCAGTTATTTCAATAGTTGCTATTTCCTTGTTGTTGGAAATAACTGTAAGTTTGGTAGAATTTTGTCCTGGTTTTGCCTTTTCCCAGTTAACTGAAATAGTAACCCGATTTTCTTTTTCAATGGTTCCAGTTGTTGAAGAAAGCTCAACCCAGGGTGCAGTTTTTGAGAAACTATAGCTTAAGGACTCTTTTCCCCTGTTAAAAAGTTCAATAAAATAAGATTGTTGGTTGTACGAATCAAATTCTAGTTTTGCGGGTTGCTTTTCTTCAGGCCACCATTTATCACTACCTTCAATCATCATACCCAGCTCTCCTTTAGCAGGCAGCTTAATGGTTTTTACCTTGGGCATTATATTGGTTTGAGGATCTCGCCAGCTATTATAACCAATGTGCGTTTGTGCCATCATATGATCCCATTTTCCATTGGCCAGCTTTGTATGATAATATTCTGTTAATTCAGCGTCTGTTTTGAATAGCTCTTCCACCTTTTTGGCCATATCATTTGTTGCAGTCCGACCCTGTTTGGCATACAAAAGATTTTTAGCATGCGCGTAGTACATTTCATTTAAATTGGCACAAGCTGAAACAGGATAGTAAACCAGTTGATAAAAGGCATCTTTATAACTGCTATCTTGCTCATTGTAAATTTGTTTTGCTGTTTTTTCTAATTTTTTATAATCAGCAACCACTCTTTCAAATTCAAGGTAGTTCACCAGGCTGTAGGTATCCGAAAACAAGGATTCGGGTTTTCTTCGGGCATTGTACTTGGGATATAGTTTCAATATTTTTCCAATTTCGTTGGCATGTGCTTTACCAAATTGTTCTGTTGCCCAGTTGGTAGTGTATTCATCAAGTTTTTGTGTCGACATTTCTTCCGGATCCCATGCAAAATCCAAAAAGAAAGAAATGGGCAGTTCCATGGGTTTTAAATCACCAACATTTACTAACCATATCCTGTCAACACCATAGTTATAGCTTAAATTCAGCTGCTCCCAAACCCTGGGTAAGGAACTAGTATTTAACCACTTGTAACTCCTGGGGCCTCCCACATAGTCAAAATGGTAATACATTCCGTATCCACCTTTTCTTGGTTTATCGGTTAATTTGGGCAATACCCTTACATCTCCCCAGTTATCATCGCATAACAACAAAGTGATGTCGTCATCAACTCGCATCCCTTTATCATAATAGGCTTGAACTTCTTTATACAAGCACCATACCTGGGGAATATTAGTAATATCACGTCCTTTATTAACATTAGTAAGTATCTCTCTTTGATCCTTGACTATTTTTTCCAACAATTCAATGTTTTCGCCTTCACTCATTGGTTTGTCTTGTTGTCCTCGCATGCCCAAAGTGTATACACACTCATGATCTTTATAACGTTTAGCCCCCTCTACCCAAAATTTGTATAAATTTTCAGGGTTGGTTGAATATTCCCAGGCACCTTTACCATAACGATCCCATTCTTTGTCGGCCCGCATCATAGGTTCATGGTGCGAAGTACTCATTACAATTCCATATTCATCAGCCAAAATCATATTTTGTGGGTCATCATCAGCAAATGCATTGTTCCACATAGCTGGCCAAAGAAAATTTCCTTTTAATCGTAAAATCAGCTCAAAAACGTGGATGTAAAATTTCGAGTTGTAATCTCCATAGTTTTTTTTCACCCACTCTGTAAGGGCTGGAGCCTCATCGTTAAGGAAAACACCACGGTATTTTACTTTTGGTGTACCTAAATTAAAAGTACTTTTATTTATATAAATTTCATTGTGTTTTTTTGCTGGTACATCAGCCCAAAAATGCCATGGAGATATTCCAATTTTTCTTGAAATATCAAACATTCCATAAATGGTTCCACGCTTATCGCTACCAATAATCACAAGGGCTTTATCTACACCCTTAAATGGTTCACCAACTACCTGTATAAGAGATGTTTCCCATTTATTTCTTAACTTAGAAACGTCTATTTTTTTATTTTTTACCAGCTCATCAATCAGTTCATTTTTACCTAAAGTACCTATCAATATCACCTGGGAGGTATTTTTTGGGAGGGAGTGATGAATTTGAGGTTTTGTACTTGTTACTTTTTCGATATCATCCTGAAATAAACCAGCAATTTTTTGAACTCCGGTCCAGTCATTTTTATCAATTACTAAATCTATTGCCTTGTTATTTGCGACAATTGGAAATGCATCTGTGCTTTTACTAAAGGATACAAAGTTATCTTGAGAAGAAGCACTTTGAAAACGAAGCAGTAAAATTATGATAATAAAAAAAGCTTTGCTTCTTTTTTTTAGGACAAAATGCGTGTCTGACTTTTTTTTATTAGTAATCATTTGGATGTATCTTATATAATCTCTCCTTGTTAGTCAATTATTTAATCTTATTCTTAGACTTATATGATATTGTAAAATCAATAACTACTCCTGATTTGGCAATTTTATACATCCACTTTTGTTTTTACAAATAATACAGCTGGTATGGTCTGTATTTAAAATTAAGGATGCCCAAAAAGTTATTGTTAACCTAATCTGTTTTAACTTTTTGGACAACCCTTGTTTATAAAAACCTGGTTATAATTTCTTATGCACCTTTGGTGCTTTTTATTACCAGGTTTTAATACCTTGCCCTAACAGGCAAAGCTAATGATTAGTGATAGATAATATATAATGCAGGTTAAACCCTAAATTGATTGCAATTTCACTCTCCTCTTTCATTTCACCAAACTGATTAGAAGAAGCAGAAATCATTTTATTTATCCCTATTTGCTGATTGGCAGCGCTAAATTGATTTTCTTTACCGTCTTTTGATTCAGTAGAGGTGAAAAGCCCCATTTGTTTTGTAGTAAATAACAATTTCTTGTTCATGTTTTTTTAATTATGATGTTTTAAATCAAATTTCCTTTTTTTTAGCTCGTTTAATTGGTGTATAGGTTTATCAAGTCCGTATGGAATGGGTCGCTGAGAAAACGTTTGAAAATAAAGCAAACAGGCATCCCTCCACCAGATTGCTTCCTTCAACTGAATTTCAAGTTTTTCTTTCACCTCCTGGTATCTCTTTTTATCAGTTTTACCATCCATTTTATCCCACAATTGCTGAAAGAGTTTTACTTGCTCCACCCCTTTGCTGTATTTGTGACACAATTCGTCCCATAATTCACGACCATTGATTAGCTGGTAGTCCCATGGTAAATGATGAAACCACAACAGGTATTCATTGGGGCATAAAACAGGATCGTTAAACATGGATTGTAAAGGTTCTGCATATTGTTCCACTGCATTACTTCCTGAAGAGCTTCGGTTAAAACCTATGCCTAAACTATCAGCTTTGTGATAATAGGTAGGCAACCAGTCCGGCCTTGCACCTTTCACATAACACCAGGGCTCAGGACCGTAATGATGTCCCCACCCCATTAAATGATGCAGCCCAAGCGGGGTCATGTAATTAACAACCGCTTCTCTTGATTCCATCATCAGGCTTGAAATATCTTGTATAAAATCTTCATCCTGAGAAAAAGTTTGCTTGAGCCATTCCTGGGCTATTTCTTTTGCAGTTAACTGATGGTTCCAGGCTAGTCGGCCAAAAACATACCAGTTAGCCTGTGCAAAATGATGCCCACACCAGTTGGTATCTAAACCAATATTGGCCACCCCTGCAATGGCAGTTATTGAATCGCCATATAAAGAACCATCTGTTATTTTTGCTATGGTAGTATTTTTACCTTTTTTATAGGTATCGGCATCCAGAAACTCTTTAAAGAGTGTCCCCAGGTAAGCTAGATGGTCTGAAAAACCAAGGTATTCTTGTGTTATTTGCAGTTCGGGCATCAAGGTTGTTTTTTCCATGCTTCCAAATAATGGACTAAAGGGCTCGCGGGGTTGAAAATCAATTGGCCCGTTTTTAACCTGAATGATTACATTTTTTCGGAATTGCCCGTCTAAAGGTTTAAACTCATTGCAGGCTTGTTTTGCCCTGTCGCCACCACTTGATTTGTAAACAAATGCCCGCCACATAACAATTCCACCATGTGGTTGCAAGGCATCGGCCAGCATATTGGCACCGTCTGCATGTGTTCGACCAAAGTCCTGAGGCCCTGGCAACCCCTCGGAGTTAGCTTTTACCAAAAAACCACCAAAATCAGGAATCAAGGTGTAGATTTCTTTGGCTTTGTTTTTCCACCATTCTTTTACTTTAGTATCCAGCGGATCTGATGTTGCCAATTTTCCGAGTTCCTTTGGCGAAGAGAAGTTAACAGCTAAATAAACTTTCACACCATAAGGCCTTAATTTATCAGCTATAATTTTAGCCTTTTTAAGGTATTTATGTGATAACATCTTAGGACTGGCATTTACATTGTTTAGCACCGTTCCGTTGATGCCAATGGATGCGTTTGCGCGTGCATATTCAATATATAAAGGACTTTCTTTTTCTGGTAAATTATCCCATTGCCAAATTGATCTTCCAGCATAACCTCTTTCAACAGTTCCATCAAGGTTGTCCCAGTGGTTTAACACCCTTCGTTGATAAGCAGGAGCTTCAACAATGTTTAATTGATTGAAATCAACAGCAGAGGTTTGTAACATCCTTAAAAAATGATAGGTACCATACAACAAACCAATTTCAGAATTAGCTGTTAATAAAGTAACGCCATCGTTTTCAATAGTTTTTATTATAAACCCGTCGTGCCCAATTTCTTCAAGTTGCTTTTTGGAAACTTTCTTACTATCCGCCTTTGAATCAGCAACTGTAACCCACAAACAGCCTTTTTTTTCTCTCTTTGATGTAGTTATTTTAGAACCAAGAAGTGTACTTAGGCCCTCTTCAAGCTCCTTTTTAACAATTTTCATTGTTGGCGATGATGCCTTAATGCAAATTGATGTTGGTGCGTTTCCTTTAACTTTTTGTGATAAAACAGTATTGGTAAACCATAGTTCGTGCCCATTATTATCCTGACCTAAGACTGTAACTGTTGAAAAAGTAGTCAGCAATAAAATGATTATATGTATGATTTTTCCTTGCATATTAATTTATAGCGTAAAATTCTCCTTTATTCACTTTAACTGGCACTTTTTCAATGACTACTTCTTGCTTTTTAATCGACTCCTCATCAGGTTGCTTTCCTCCAATAGAAAAAACAACATGCTTATTTTCAACAACATACCTATTTTCGGTATTTAATACAGCAATATCTTCAGGTTGAATAGTAAAAGTGACTTTTTGGCTTTCGCCTGCTTTCAGGTAAATTCTTTTAAAAGCCTTTAAGGTTCTTATCGGTACTTTCAGTTTCGAATCAGGATGAGAGATATAAAGCTGAACTACTTCATCACCATCCATTTTGCCAATATTTGTAACCATTACAGATAAACTAAAATCGTCACCAGCAATTATTTCATCAGGAAGAGCTAGTTGATCATATTTAAATTGAGTGTAACTTAAGCCAAAACCAAACCCATAAAGAGGCTCTTCTTCAAAATAACGATAAGTCCTTCCATCCATTGAATAATCATCAAAGAGAGGTAGTTGTTCAACCGATTTGTAGAAAGTAACTGGTAAACGCCCTGCTGGATTGTAATCTCCAAAAATGACATCAGCAATTGCTTTTCCACCAGCCTGCCCTGGATACCAGGCCTCAATAATAGCAGGAATGTTTTCAGCCTCCCAGTTAAATGCCAAGGCACTTCCGTTTAATAAAACTAATACCGTAGGTATATTTAATTGATGAATGGCCTTTATAAGTTCTGTTTGCGTTTTTGGAAGCTTAATATCATCTCTGTCCCCATTTGAAAAACCATCCACTTTTACCTCCATTTCTTCTCCTTCTAAAAGTGGACTTAATCCCATGCAAAGCACCACTAAATCAGCGCTTTGAGCGAGTTTTACAGCGTCTTCTTTTAGCCTTTTCCCCGGAGCTTCCCACAACAAACTCACATTAGCATATTTTGCTTGATCCTGAATGTATTCCAATTTAAAACTATAGCTTTTATTGGCTTCTAATTCTATCAACTCATATTTCTTTTGTGGACGGTGTACACTATTGTACTTTATGAACTCTTTTCCATTTATCCAAAGTTTAAGCTCAGGATAAGATTCAATACCAATGGCGTATTTTCCGGTTTTTTCAGGAACAATTACACCTTGCCACCTGACACTAAACTCTTTTCCATTTATAGTATTCCCTGGTCCGGCAGTCCACCATTTAAAATCGATCTTTTTATCTGTTCTGATAAAAGCCGGCTTTCCTTTTAGTTCTTTATTGTTAAAGTATTCAGCTTTTAAGCCTTTAGCACTTTTAGTACTATCGGTATAAAATACATTTTCGGGAATAGCTGACAACAAAGGCAAGCCTTTGGCTAAGCGGCAGCCTGGCTGATAAGAAACCTCAGCGTTTTTCAGTTTCTGTTTTATGCCAGCATAGGGTGTTATTGGCTCCGAAGGAAACCCATTGTAATTTCCTAATAAAATATCAATATCGTTTGAATTTGGCCCAATTACGGCCACTTTTTTTATGTCTTTCGAAAACGGAAGAATACTGTTTCCGTTTTTAAGCAAAACAATCGACTTCCTGGCTGCATCCAGCGCTGCTTTTTTATGTTTTTCAGAGTCGACCACCTTGTATGGAATTTTTGAAAATGGATTATCCTCATCTGCATCAAACATCCCCAGTTTCATTCGGGCAACAAATAGTCGTTTTACAACAATATCTATCTCTTTTTCAGAAATATACCCCTTCTCAACAGCATCTAGTAAAGCTGGGTAAGAATCCCCACAATTTAAATCGGTTCCGGCTTTTACAGCAATTGCAGCTGCTTCGGCTTTGGTATTTACAACTTCGTGTGCCTTAGGGTGGTAAAAATCTTTAATTGCACCGCAATCGGAAACAATATATCCGTTAAAACCCCAATCCTTACGCAGCAGATTTGACAACTCAATGTTTCCACAGCAGGGTTTCCCTTTATAACTATTGTAAGCACACATTATAGAATGCACCTTACCTTCCTGCACGGCCATTTTAAACTGAGGACTGTAAGTCTCTAAAAAATCATATTCAGATGGAGCAGCATTAAACCGATGACGGTCAGCCTCGGGCCCACTATGAACAGCAAAATGCTTAGCAGTAGCAATTAATTTATAATATTTAGGATGATTGCCCTGCAAACCTTTTATAAAAGCTACGCCAAGTTGACCTGTTAAAAAAGGATCTTCGCCGTAAGTTTCCATCCCCCTACCCCAACGTGGATCACGAAATATATTGATATTTGGGGTCCAGAAAGTTAAGCCCTGATATATTCCTCTTTGTCCTTTTTTTATATAATCATGATATTTAGCCCTTGCTTCATCTGAAATAATATTTGCTATTTCAAACATGGCACTGTCGTCCCACATTGCGGCCATACCAATTGCCTGCGGAAATACGGTGGCAATACCGGCACGGCCTACACCATGCAAACATTCGTTCCACCAGTTGTACTCAGGAATTTGAAGTCGCTCAATAGCAGGAGAATTATAGGAAAGTTGAGATATTTTTTCCTCTAGGGTCATTTCAGCAACCAGTGCCCTAGCTCTTTCCTCAAAGCTTAAATTGGTATTTTTGAATTCAATTGTATGGTTACAGGAAATATTTACAACAAATAATAATACGAACAACCATTTTATTGAGGATGTATTTAAGTAAATTTTCATTGGGTATTATCAAATGTTTTCTTAATGCAAATTTAAACAGGAGTATCAGTAGCCCTTTTCATATTTATTCCATGTAGTTGTAAAATTGATACTTCATTAAAAAAATTGTTACAAAACGTTTTTTTTTTGTTACATGGCATAAATTTGAACTGATTTTGTGGCAGTTTACCACAAAGTTTTTGTTGTTTTAAAAGGGAAGAAGAGAGAAACATACATTGGTAAGAGAAATAACACAGCTATTATCTTTTCTTCCTACTCAAAACCACACTAATCAACTATTAATCAACGAGTAAGTAGTTTCGGTGGTAAAAAAAGCGACTAATCAAATACTTTGACGATTGTGCAATTATTTACCACTAATCTAAAATTGTTTGTTTATAAGTTTTCAGGTCTGAAGTCAGGTAACCGAAGTTGGAAGAATTGAAAACTTTTTGCTCTTTTCTTCCGACTTTGGGCTTTCCCTATCCTTTTGCCAATTTGAAAATCGACCGGTATATGACTGACAAATTAATTTGTATCGAACCAATCATTGATGCTACCACAATTCACAGTTTTTTTTAACTTAGCACATTATATTTAGAAGAGTTATGGGGGTGAGGCATTTTCTATTTGCATTATTTTTTGTTTATTCCATCTATAGCCAAGGGCAAACCAAAAGACTTTTTGATTATAACGATGGGCTTTCAAACAGTCTTATTAACCAGGTTTTTCAAGATCATCAGGGGTTTATTTGGGTAGCTACTGAAGATGGTCTAAACCGATTTGACGGAATTAAGTTTGTACAGTTTTTACATAATAGTGAATCGGAAAGTTCCCTAAAAGCCAACTTTGTTACCGCTCTGGCCAAAGACAAATATGGCAATTTATGGGTAGGACAGGTAAATGGACTGCAGGTTTATAGTCATGAAAATGAGTCGTTTGAAGAAATTAAGTTCTATATTAATAATGAACGAATTTACCCTTTTGTCAGTTCAATTATTGAATCAAAAAATGGAGATATTTGGGTTTCCACATCAGCATATGGTCTGATAAAAATAAATAGCCCTGAAAAACGGCCCAGGTACTCTACCCGTTTGAACAAGCAGCTATGCAGCTTTTATCTGGAGTGTTTATACCAAGACAAAAGTGGTCTGTTATGGATAGGATCTGATAATCATGGTTTAAATAGCTATGAACCAAAATCCGGTAAAATTCAAACCTATTCTGTTTCGGGCCAGGATAATTACAAAATACCAGGCAACGATATTTCATCCATTTGCGAAGATGATCAAGGAAACATATATATTGGCAGTATTAGTGGGGGTTTGATAAAAATCAACAAGCAGACCAATCAGATTGAAACAATCAAATCGTCAAACCCAAACGAAAAAAAGCTACCCGTAAAACATATCCTGTTTGATTCTAAAAAAAGGTTGTGGGTTGGTACCGACGGATTAGGATTAAAGCTTTTGAATACAAAAACCAACTTACTAGAAAGTTATTCGCCAAGAAGTAGCACTTTTGACTTCTCAAGAAGTAAAATTCATTCAATTATTGAAGACAATGCAGGAAATATTTGGCTTGGTGTTTTTCAAAAAGGGTTGTACTTGATACCAGAATCCCCAGAGATATTTGTTCAGTATGGCTACCGTGCATTTGGCGACAACAGCATTGGCTCAAGTAGTGTAACAGCAATTGCCGGTGAACAAAATAGTCTTTGGTTTGGAACCGATGGTGATGGTATCTATCACCTAAATAGAGCAACACAGAAAATAGATCATATTTTATTTCAAAGCAATACCGGAATATCAGAAGGTAATAATGTATTTAGCCTGTTTAATTCAAAAGGGGATTTTCTATGGGTGGGTACATACTCTGATGGATTAATTCGTTATAATAAAAGAAACGGTCAAACTGTATTTTATGAGAACAATCCTTCCGACCCTCAAAGCCTTGTTAATGACAAAGTTAGCACTATAGAAAAAGGTATAGATGGACAATTACTAATTGGAACACTTGGAGGAGGTGCATGTAGGTTTGATACCGAAAAAAACATCTTCTATAAAGGCCTGAACATTAGTGATTCACTGAATAATGCAATTCCTAAATGGGTAAATGATGTATTTATTGATAAAGATGGGAATTATTGGATTGGCACTTATGATGGACTGGTGTATATAAACAGGGCCACTGGTTCTTTTAAGATCCTTGATAAATCCAATGGTCAGCTTAGTGAAAATTTAGTGTATTGCATTCAGCAAGATTCAAAAGGCAATATATGGGTTGGCACCTATAATGGTTTGGTGAAAATTGAACCAAAAAGTTTAAATTCAGTTTTTTATAGTACCAAAGATGGACTGGCAAATAATACCATATGTGCAATACAGGAAGATGAACATCAGGAACTTTGGCTAAGCACCCATGGTGGCTTATCAAGATTTAATCCTAATGAAGGCACTTTTGTAAATTATTATGCATATGATGGCCTGCAGTCAAATGAGTTTTCAAGAAATACTAGCTTTTTTTCAGAAGAAAACATTCTCTTTTTTGGTGGGATAAATGGGGTAACCGAAGTAAAAAAAGACTATCGTAATTATTCAAGGAGTGTAAGAGATGTTATGCTAACAGATTTTACGCGTTATGATAAACCTGTTAAAATAGGAGAGCGATCAGGAAAACATGTTATACTCAATAAATCAATAGTTCTGGCAGATACTGTCAGATTACTTGAGGCCGACAATGTATTTTCCATTGGCTTTACCTCAGTTGAACTGGCCAACCAGTCGCGAATTGCCTATGAGTATATGATGGAAGGGTTTGATAAAAACTGGAATGTCAGCAATTCAAGAAGCCGAATGGCAACTTACACCAACCTTGAGCATGGTACCTACACCTTTCTTGTCAGGGGTGTTGATAAAGGGCAATATTCCAAAGCAAGGAGGCTGACAATTATTATTTATCCTCCCTGGTATAAAACCACATGGGCGACAATTTTCTGGATACTACTATTAATCAGCCTGTTATATGGAATTATATCATTTTATAGAGAAAGAGTTAAAAGACGGGAAACAGAAAAACTGACTGAGTTGAAAATGCAATTTTTCATGAATATTTCACATGAAATAAAAACACCTTTATCGCTTATCATTGATCCCCTGGATAAACTCTTATCGAAAAAAGCTGATGAAGAAAGCAACATGCTCTACCAAACCATGCACCGAAATGCAAGCAGAATATTTCGATTAATCAACCAGCTTTTGGATGTAAGGAAAATAGACAAAGGACAAATTCTTGTTAAATACCAAAAAACAAATCTTTATTTGTTTATCAAAGAGGTTGCAAAATCATATGATTATGTGGCTGAAAATAGAAATATTAAATATGAAATAAAAGTTACCGAACCAGCGATTGAAGTTTGGATAGATCCATTCAATTTTGAGAGAGTTATTTTAAACCTGCTCTCCAACGCCTTTAAATTTACACCTAATGATGGAAAAATTGAAATTAGCATTTCAAATATTCTGAAAAAGAAAAACAATGAAGAACATGTTGAAATCGCAGTAAGTGACAGTGGTATTGGACTGAAAAAAAGCGAGTTAGACAAAATATTTAGCCGCTTTTACCAAGTCTACTCAAAAGATCGTGGAAGCAACACAGGAACTGGAATTGGTTTGCATTTATCCCGCTCGCTGGTTGAATTGCATAAAGGCACCTTACATGCCGAAATAAAATACAATGAACCCGGAAGCAGGTTTGTTATTACCCTACCACTTGGAAATACCCATTTACCTAAAGAAGACCTGATTATTGAAGAAAACCTGTTACCGGTTCCAACCAATAAAATAAGTTACAGTCCCCTTTCAAAAGGATTACAGTACCCAACTCACAAACACCCATCCAAAAGCAATTATAAAATAATGGTGGTTGAAGATGAGGAAGAAATCAGAAGTTACCTGAAAAATGTGCTCTCAGAAAACTACAATGTGGTTGACTACAGAAATGGTTTGGAAGCTTTTAAAGCTGTTTTAAACGACAAACCCGATTTAATAGTAAGTGATATTATGATGCCTGAAATGGATGGTATTGAATTTTGTAAAAAAATAAAAGCCAATCCAGAAACCAACCACACTCCGATTATTTTACTCACCGCCCTTTCGAAAGATGAAGACCGGGCGCAAGGTATTGAAACCGGAGCTGATATGTATTTGGTAAAACCATTTAATAGTAATTTTCTAAAAAAAACAATTGCCAGTATTCTTGAAAACAGGCGAAAAATCTACGAGCAACTTCAAAGTAAAACCACGGAGCAGCCAGAGGTAGAAATAAAATCGCAAGATGAAATGCTGGTACAGAAAGTAATGGCTGTTATTAAAGAAAATATTTCAGATAGCAAATTAAACGTTGAAATGCTAGCCGATAAAATAGGAATTAGCAGGGTACATTTATACAGAAAATTAAAAGAACTGACGAACCAAACAGCTCATGAGTTCATTAAAAATATAAGAATGAAGCAAGCCGCCTACTTATTGGCCAGTAAAAGGATGAATGTTAGTGAAGTAGCCTATTCTGTAGGTTTTTCAAATCTATCGCATTTTTCTAATTCTTTCAAGCAATATTATGGCGTTTCTCCAAGCGAATATGTTCAAATGCAGCACAATGATAAATAAATTGGAAATTGGTATTTTGCCCTATCAACAAATCGTTAAAACAATCTGCGGAGCAGTATCCGTTTTCCCAGCCAGATACTCCAAAAAAGAGTCAGCCAGTTTATCAATATCAATACCAAGGTAAATACCCTTTTGCGATCTAATTTTTGGTAATGATTTATTAATCAATCTTTTAACGCCCATTTTATTGCCTTGTAAGTGCTTTAACATTGCAACAGCTAATTGTATCAAGCCCTGAATAAAAAAACCTTCCTCCGATTTTTTACCAAGGTTCATCCATATTTTCTCAAGCACTTCGTGAACTTCCCAATAATAACCCAGGTTAAAGAGATCGATTGCATACAAATACCTTCTTGAATTGCACCAGTTCCGTTCAGAAAAAGCTTCCAAACCTTCTTCAATTTCAGGTATATGAACAGCATCTTTTATTTGCGAAGGATGAGGGCCTTGCTTGGGAATGTATTTATAGGAAGGCAAATCATCATTAGTAAACCTTTGCGTCATAGCCTGCCTTTTTATTCATCATCAAGGTCATCAAAGCCATTAAAAGGGATATCATCATCCGGATCTTTATCAAAAGGCCCAACACCAGTTGGGTTGAACAGTCCCCAACGATCAATTACATAATCCAATTTATCGAAATTGGCCACCCAATCAATAAATAGCAAACGATACTCTTCAATTAAGTTCCGTACAATTTCAAAGTAATCAGCATCCTTAAAATCAAACATGGTCAACGAATGCTTTTGCACCATTAAATCCCTGGCTGCCTTTCGGATGATGGCCGCTGCTTCCATTTTTAAATCGTATAAGCCTCCAGCTTCCGCCCCACCTACCTTTACAGTTAGCTGCATTGCATCGCTTAACATAAATCCTTTTATACTCTGCAGGCGTTCATTGTCTTCTGGGATGATATCGCATATTTTTGATACTACATCGAATATTTCTTCTCCTTTTTTGAATAAAGCTACTGCCTGTGGGGAGAAATCTTCCATATTTTCCATCATTTTCCAAAGATAAAATTATCGTATTGAATAAACAATGGATTTTAAATTTCTTGATACTTCTGTAGTTTTATTTGTAAATTTATCCCTTAACGATTTTAGAACAATAATGCGCTTTGCAAAATATTATATGATTGAACGCAACTTGGTATAACAATTAGTATAACATCATTGCGTTAAAGTTAAGAACCCTGATTTCACCTTTATGAAAAACAAAACCTTTTTGTTAATTTTTCTTCTGCCTGTTTTAATAGTTGGCTGCAAAAAAGATAAAAACGAATTTATACAGCCCGATGGCGAGGTATACGGTGAAATATTCACAGGCGGCGAATACCACCTTGGCCCGGTTGACTGGGAAGAAAGCGAATGGTCTAATGCTTTTGGGCCTTACCCTCAATTTATACAAACAATTGAAGGCAATTACCTGGCCGGTTTAGAGCTGGAACATAATGGCAATGGGGAAATTTGCGATGCCTGTGTAAAAATCACCACAGAGAAAGGTAAGTCGCTAATAGTAAGGATAATAACAACAGGAGCAACTACCAAAAACAGCATTGATGTAAGTCCCGAGGCTTACGAAATACTCAACTCGGGGGAGTATCCACGCTACATGTCGTGGTATGTTACCAAATGCCCGCCTAATGGCAAAAACATCTATTATCAGTTTAAAACTGGCTCGCACGAATGGTGGACTGCCTTATGGGCACGAAATATTGCCCTGCCGCTTAAACGCGTGGAGGTTAAAAATCAAAACCATTCCGAATGGTTTGAAATGGTGCGGGAATCGGATGGTTCATATGTTGATTACAGTGGTTTTGGCACAGGTGCATTTTCGCTACGGCTTACTGCCATTGATGGACAGGTAATTGAAGACAACTATCCCTCCTATGAAGCAGGTGGATTGCTGGAGTCATCGGGGCAGTTTTGAGGTAGAGTTGAAGGCTATTTACCGATACAGATGGTTTTTTATAATAGTCAAAAATACAAAATACTTTGGATTTTTTCGGTATTCATATGATTAGCTTTTCTTAATTTTGTTTTCTAAAGCATTTAACTCGTCTAAATCGTTTTGGTCAGCCTGCCTTGCTTCAAAAGCCTTGCGGTTGGCATCAAACTTTTTGTATATTTCTTTTACTTTTTTCTCCATTTGTGCTTTACTGATAACACCTTGTCCTTTAAGCACTAACTTATCGTTAAACTCAAGAATTTTATCAACATTTTGTCTCCAAAAATTCATGGTAATATCAGTTCGGTTTTTCGCCCTTAACTCAGCTGTTTCAAGAAAGATGACCACCAGGCGGTTCAATGTATCAATTTCATCTTCAACTAAATAGTTTTTAGCCACAAAGATGTCTTGTTTCCGGACTACACTTCCTTTCCATGAAGTAAGGGCCATATTGGGTTTGTTTGCATTAGCCCGTTTTATAACAAGTTCAGCCGCTGTATGGCCAGTTACAGCATATAGTAGCTTGTTTTGGGTTTCGGCAAAAAACATTTGGGTTGCTTTATCTGAAGCATCGTAGTCGCTGCAAAGAGCAAATAAATCCCTTACTTTTTGATAAAAACGCTTTTCGGAAGCCCGTATATCCCTGATGCGCTCTAATAATTCATCGAAATAGTCGGGGCGGCCATCGGGGTTTTTCAGGCGTTCATCATCCATTACAAAGCCCTTAATCATGTACTCTTTAAGGTTTTTGTTTGCCCAAATACGAAATTGAGTACCACGTTTACTACGAACCCTAAAACCTATTGCAAGAATCATTTCGAGAGAGTAAAATGTTATGTTATACTCCTTACCATCGTCAGCAGTTGTCAAGTAATTCTTTACAACTGAATTCTCTTCCAACTCTCTCTCTTTCAATATGTTTAATATATGTTGACTAATATTTTGTTTAGAGGTGTCAAAAAGTTCAGCTAATTGATTTTGATTCATCCATACCATTCCATCTTTTGCATACAAAGAAACAGATGCTTTGCCATCGGGGGTGTTGTATATAATGATATTTTGTTGATTATCTTGTTTTGCCATTCTTGTATTTTTAAAGGTTTACACATCAAATGATTCGGAAATAATTATTTGCGGTTTTGCATTTAACACCACCTTTTTATCAGGCTTTTGTTCTGATTCAAATAACTCTTCCTTAACCTCTTCTATTGGATATGATTTTATAATTTTAATAATCAGGTTAAATTCATCAGCACGTTTTAGCCTTTTATTGATGCTCTCTTTCTTGAATTTGTTAATTTCTCTGGGTAGTTTTTGAAAACGGCCAATTTCAATTGCTTTCTTTGCTTCCAATAACAAAAGCTTTTCTTCATTGGAAGCAAATTCCTGCCTGATGGTGTCGTTTATTACAGCAATTGCCCGTTTCTCATTGGGACCCAATTTAACACTCGCTTTAGAGCCTAAACTTTTAAGGCTTTCATCCTCATTAAAAGAATCTAAGGCAACACCAATTTGTTGATAATGAAAACCTGGCAGTGCAATTGCCCTTTCTGTAATCTCAGCTTTAAAGAGTCGTGCTGCTTCAACAAATGTAAATTCTTCTATTGAATTGTCGGTATGCATTAAATAATAAGCATCCCGTTTTTTGTTTTTGATATAAGCAATGGTTTGCCCTTTAATTGCTTTATTTTTACGTCCACATCTGGCCCTTTTAGGGATTTTATTTTTAATAAACTGGTATTCTTCTGGGTGCTCTTCCCTGAATTTTCGTAAGTAATTAAGGTATTCTAATCGTTCGTCTTTTTCTTCTTCAGGTAATTGCTCAAAAAGACCAAATGAATTATAATCTTCTTCGGTAGAATATATCTGACTGTCTTCTCCCAAGGCTGAATGAAAAGCCTGTAATTTCATATAGGCTTTTTTGTTTAATTCAATTTCATTATCAGCTTGTTCTGTTGGAAAGAAATTATAGATATGGATGAAATTTGATGGAGTACCAATTCTATTTACCCTACCAATACGTTGCATTAAACGAGTGGAATTCCAGGGGATATCATAATTCACAATTACATTAGAACGATGCAGGTTAACCCCTTCAGCTAGCACCTCAGTAGTAATAACAATATTGAAATTATCTTTTCTTTCTGTAATTGGCTGGTTAGCATCAAAATTTTCAGCAATAACTTCTGTTAAATCCCTTGCATTTGATGAATCTACACTTAATATTTTTGCAAATCCATCACCTCTTAATCTCTCTACTAAATAAGCTGTGGTTTCTTTTGATTCAGAGAAAATTACTAGCTTTTTGCTATCGTTTATGTCAGCATTAAATAAATCAGTTTGAAGCTTTTCGATGAAAGTATTGTATTTTGGATCGTAATCATCTATAGCATCCCACTTAGCCACCAGTTCTTTTAAAATAACATTATCATTCTTAATTCCCTGAATAAACTCTTCTGCAAACTCTTCTACATCGTATGCCTGTATTTTTGATGGGTCATCCGAATTTAAAAGAAGTTCATCTAGTTCAGCTTCATTATTATCTAAAATGTAATCCTTAACTCCCAACTTAGGTGCAATGTATATTTTCCCGTTTTCAATCATTTTAAGCATTGCCCGGTTGGCATCGTAATAACGCTTTAAGCTCATTCTAAAAGCATGAAAAGAACTGTCAATTCTTTTAACTAACAGTACTTTCATAATAACTGCCAATTGCTCAGATATACGATCAGCCTGACTGGCATTTACATTTGTTGCTTTTTTATATTGCTCCTTTGCCTCATCGCTCATGAATTTTATTGCCTGATAGCGATAATAGCCCAATCCATTTTTTGTATCCTTTACCGTTTTTAAAGTTTCATCGTAAAGTGTATTTACCTTTTCATTAAGCTGATATAGAATCTTCTTTGGAGGTATTATTTCCGGAAAGGAAACGCCCTGTTCTTTTATATCATTTAGGTAACTTTCCGTATTTTTAATATCTGTTCTGGTTCTACGAACAATTACCGGTTCTAAAATCTTTACACGGATTTCTTCATAAATTTCTTTTACACCCTGTGCAATTTTCACCTGGTCTTTTTCCCTCTTTAATTTATTGTATTTGTCAATTAATGGACGGAAAAAGTGCTGTAAGTTACCAACTTCAATTGTAGCTTGTTTGGAATCCTGAAAAAGGTAAAGTTGATTTCGGATATCCTCTGGTCTATTATTCAGTGGTGTGGCAGTTACCAAGATTACTTTTTTCTTGTCAGAAAGGTCATTCCCTTTTCTTTTCCTTTTTGTTTTACATAATTTTTGTAATTGATGAAACATTTCGGATTCATCCGAACGAAACTTATGCGCTTCGTCAACAATGATTAAATCATAGTCTTCCGGGTGCTTAATTTTATGTAAAGAACCATTGGTAATAAAGTCGATGTTAGGGACTTCAAAATCACGTATTGTCCTACGCCAGCTTTTTTCAACTGCCGGAGGATAGATTATCAAAGTTTTTGTACGATAGCCATTTGCAAAATAAAACTTCTTAGCAATAATCGTTGCAATTATTGTTTTCCCTAAACCAACGACATCCGCTAATACAAAACCTGAATGTTTTAAAAGTTTTGTATATCCATCATTAACCGCATCAATTTGATAAGCTAATTTTTTGTAACCTTTGGGTAAATCAGTAATTGATTCAGGGTCGTATTCAATAGATTTACCAAAGTATTCAATTAGCAATTTTATGTAAATTTCAAAAGGGGTAAATTGGTCACTTATATGGGTTGTCTTTTTTAATTCTTGTAATGTCCCAGGCAAAATATCAACGGCTTCTTTCCATAAATCATTAAATGTAGTCGTTGCAAAAGCAACATCATCATAATATGGCAAAAGAACATTGAACTCAAAGTTCTTTTCGATACCTGACACAGAAAGATTTGAAGAACCCGTAATTACCCTACCAGGATTATGTTCATTCCATTGCTTTGGCCTGAAAATATAGATTTTGGCATGTATGTTTTTGTTGGGGTGAGCCTTTATTTCAATTTTTCCTGTTGTTATGTCATCAATAAACTGAATGATGCCATCTTCAACTTCTTTGGAATAATCACATTGTTCAATATCATGGCGCAAATCACTTATGTATTCCTCCCTGGTTATTTCAGTATTGAAGTTAAATTCTAAACCTTTTCTTGCAGCTTCACTAATCAGATGGTCAACATCAATACCAGCCAGTATTCTAATTTTCTCAACATCTTTTAAGTACCCTCTAATTCTAAAATAGCCAGAAGAACGAAAGTACCCGACAAGTGCATCAAAAGCATTTACTTCGGTGTTCTCAAAGATGCCTTTGAATTTATTTAGTAAGGTATTATCACCTTTATTGGTAAAAAACTTAGTGCTCATCCCTTTTTAAATATTTCGTTCAACAAAACTAATAGCGTTTTTAGCCAACTTCTCACCTTTAAGCAAATCATAAACCTGGCTTGCTAACCATAATGTTAATAATTCATCAAGGTCAGTTTCAAGTAGTTCGGCCAACATTAAGACTTGCTCTCTTTTTGCTTTTCGGTCACCACGTTCAATTTTGCTATACATTGGAGTATCAATTTCCAAACTAGCAGCTAATTGTCGTTGAAGCAATCCCCTCGCCTCCCTTAGTTCTTTTATTTTTTTTGCTAAAAACATGACTATTTAGTTTGTGACTTGTCAAATTATGGCTAATTTAAAAAAGAGTAAGCAAATAAGAGCAAAAAAGAATCAACTACTTTTCAACATAGTATAGGGGAAGTGTAGGAAACGTAGGAAATACTTTGACTCCGCTCAGCATAAATTAAAGAATGATTTCCTATAAATCCTCTGTTTCCTATTTCCCATTTGGTCCTTTAGGCCTGCTCAAGGTATCAGGTTTTGAGTATTTGTTATGCTCATGGCCGAGCAAAGCATTTTCCTTAAACTGACCAATGTACTTTTCTGCTGTTTTGTCTTTTATGCCTAATTCTTTTGCATCTGCTACAAGAAAATATCTTCTAATTGCAATATTCTTCAAAAGCTTCATCAGCACTTTGGTATCCCAATCGAGAAGCCTTTTTGTAATCCAAACAACAACTGTCCATATTTCCCAGAATGCAATTAGCATGCCCTCTAAAGTAGTATGTTTCAGCAAAATATGGGTTGATTTTAATGGATTTATTAAATTCATTAATTGCTTCTCTATGTTTATGCTGTGCCATAAAAACTCTACCTCTATAAAGTAATGCTATGAAAGAATCTGAATTAATGGCAAGTACTTCATCAAAATCATTGAGGGCATGTTTATATTTCTTGAGATCCAATTTTATGAAACCTCTATACAAATATGCCTTTTCATTATTGGGATCTAAATCAATAACTTTTGTGAAATCTTTTATAGCTTTTTCATTATTGTTTAGATTCATCATTACCAATCCTCTATTTAAGTACGATCCAATAAAACCAGGATCTAATTCTATTGCCTTAGTAAAATCTTTAACGGCCTCTTCATGCCATTTTAAAGCCCACTTAGAAATCCCCCTATTGTAGTATGCATCTGGGAAGTATGGATCAATTTCTATTGCCTTTGAATAGTCTTCAATAGCATTTTCATATTCCAAAAGGTGATGCTTGGCTCCCCCCCTATCATTATATGCATTTAGGTGTTCAGGATTTATCTCAATTGCTTTAGTAAATTCTTCAATTGCTTCATTATAATTTTGAGCTTCAAATTTCAGTAATCCTTTGGTATAGTGAATACCAGAAGAATTGGAGCAGCCCATAATAAGAATGAATATTAAAAAGATAGAATATTTCATTTACTAATTCAGCTAATGAAGATGTTATTAACGTTCAAAGATATTGAAAATAATATATATTAACCTGAGTTCGACATAAAATATTCAACACAGAAATTCGGAATTATACCAGATATGTGCTAAAAATGCAGAAAGAATAGCGGGCTATTTTGACTGATAGATAGTACTATAAAAAGGAATAAAATTATCATCCGACATCAACATTACTTTCCGATACAAAAACTACTAAAAATATTGCCTAAAATCTCGTCTGTTGAGATGGTTCCTGTGATTTCACCAATGTAATGGAGTACCTGACGGATATCCATGGCCAAAAAGTCGCCAGTAATTCCGTTTTGCAGCCCCTGCTCTACCCTCTCCAAGGCTTCAAAGGCTTGTTGCAGCGCTTCGTAGTGCCTTGTGTTACTTACAATTACATCGGTTTCAGAAATGGACTGAACATCGTAGGTTTTCTTTAATATGCTGGTTAGTTCTTCAATGTTAGTTTTATGTTTTGCTGATGCCAAAACGAAATTAGTTTCCGGAAAATCATCCTTTAGGTTATCAATATCAGCATCTTTCATTGCTATTTTATCAATTTTATTGATTAAAACAATTAACTGCTTGTTATCGATATTAAAATCGTCAATGGTATACTTTATTTGGTTCGAAATATCTTTCCAATTGTTGGCAGCCGCTACCATTAAAATTATCAGGTTGGCTTGCTGAATTTTTTGGGCAGTTTTTTTAATACCAAGGCTTTCAATCTTGTCATCTGTTTTTCGTAAACCCGCCGTATCCACAAACCTGAAAAGTACACCTCCAATGTTTAAAACATCTTCAATGGCATCTCGGGTTGTTCCTGCAATTTCAGAAACGATGGCTTTCTCTTCATTAAACAAAGCGTTCAACAAGGTTGATTTACCTACGTTGGGCTCGCCAATAATAGCCACTGGCACACCATTTTTAATTACATTGCCCAGTTTAAAGGATTTAATTAAGCCATCGACTTTAGCTTTAATGGTATTTAAAAGCTCCTGCAAACGGTTTCTATCAGCAAACTCAACATCTTCTTCGCTAAAATCGAGTTCTAATTCAATTAAAGAAATAAATTCAATCAGCCTATCCCGTAATTGGTTTAACTCGCTGGAAAAACCTCCTCGTATCTGATTAATAGCAATTTTATGCGAAGCAGCTGAAGACGAAGCAATTAAATCAGCAACTGCCTCAGCCTGAGATAAATCCATCTTACCATTCATAAAAGCACGTTGGGTAAACTCGCCAGGAGCAGCCAATTTTGCACCGTTTTTTATCAACAATTGAAGTATCCTTTGCTGAATATACATAGAACCATGGCAGGAGATTTCAATACTATCTTCGCCCGTATATGAATATGGTTTTTTGTTAAGGCTAATTACCACCTCATCAATAACTTCATCTTCATCTTTTAAAAGCCCAAAATGGGTGGTTGCTCCCTTTTGAGAAGCAAGGGCTTTCTTTTTTTGCCCGGCAACAAAAATTTTATCTCCTATTGTAATTGCATTTGGCCCTGAAACCCTGATTATAGCAATGGCACCATGACCAGCAGGAGTAGCTATGGCACAAATTGTATCTGATTTATCCATTTATTTCAATTTCTCACAAAAATACAAGATTTACATGAATTAAAGGGAAAGCTGATCGTAATTGCGGACATATTTCTTTTGAAGTCATTAATAAAAGATATATTTTTGGCAATCAAAACATCCAAATAAAGTAAAATGAGCATACTCGTAAATAAAGACTCAAAAGTTATTGTACAAGGATTCACAGGTGGAGAAGGAACCTTCCATGCTACTCAAATGATTGAATATGGAACAAATGTTGTAGGTGGAGTGACTCCTGGAAAAGGCGGGCAAAACCATTTAGATCGTCCCGTTTTTAATACAGTGAAAGATGCTGTTGAAAAAACAGGCGCCAATGTTTCCATTATTTTCGTTCCGCCAGCATTTGCCGCAGATGCAATCATGGAAGCTGCAGATGCAGGAATTAAAGTAATTGTGGCAATTACCGAAGGTATTCCAATTCAGGACATGGTGAAAGTAAAAGAGTTTATTTCGTGCAAAGATGCAAGATTAATTGGTCCTAACTGCCCTGGAATTATTACAGCGGGTGAAGCAAAAATTGGCATTATGCCAGGATTTATCTTCAAGCCTGGAACAATTGGAATTGTCTCAAAATCAGGAACTTTAACCTACGAAGCAGTAGATCAAATTACCAAAGCCGGATTAGGACAATCAACAGCTATTGGTATTGGTGGCGATCCAATAATTGGTACTTCTACATTGGATGCTGTTAAATTGTTTATGGCCGACCCAGACACAGAGGGAATTGTTATTATTGGTGAAATAGGCGGTAACATGGAAGCACAAGCAGCTGAATGGATCAAAGAAAATGGCACCAAACCAGTTGTTGGTTTCATTGCTGGCGAAACTGCCCCAAAAGGAAAAAGAATGGGACATGCCGGAGCCATTATTGGTGGTAAAAATGATACTGCACAGGCTAAAAAAGAAATTATGCGTTCTTGCGGAATTCATGTGGTTGACTCGCCTGCTGACTTAGGTGCAAAAATGGCTGAATTGATAAAAAAATAAGATTAATTTCAACAACTTTATATAGAAGCTCCTTAAAATGGGGCTTTTTTTATTTTTAAGCCTTCTAAAAAATATTTTTTGAGCAAACCCGTTAGTTATTTGTAACTTGTAACATAGAACTAACAAAACAAAATAATCATGAAAAAAGTAGTTGTTCTTTTATTCTTATTTATTTTTATTGGTACAATTGATATTAGTGCCCAGGTAGTTGATAAAAAACCCAAAGAGCCAGGTAAAAAACTGTTAAAAACAGATGTGGAAAAACCTACCACTAAAATGACCTGGGTTTGGGTACCAGGTGAATGGGACTGGAAAAAGAAAAGCAAGGTATATCAGTGGGTAAAAGGTCATTGGGCCAAAGCCCCTAAAGGCAAAAAATACTGGAAAAAAGGCTATTGGAAAAAAGTTAAAAAAGGCTGGGAATGGTCTCCAGGGTATTGGAAATAAAAAGTATGGAGTTTTAATTTAATTGCGCAAGAGGGAGACTAATAACGTCTTATTGCCTTTACCATTCCCTCAAGTCCATTTAATTTTATTTCGTAAGCCAGGGCTAATAATTCGCCAAGTTTACCAGCAGGAAAACCTTTTTGCCTAAACCAGACCAGATAAGGCTCAGGTAAATCAATAATATAACGCCCTTTGTACTTTCCAAAGGGCATTTTCATTTCCAGCAATTTTATTAGTTGGTCTTTATCCGGGATTAATTCTTCCATAATCTTATTTTCAACAAGCCAAAAGTACAAAGATTATGGAATTAATACCGATTTTACTTTCAAGATAGTCCAATTTCGACAAAGCCTCATTTGTCTATTTTCAAGTAGTATCGGCATATACCATTGCCATTCATATTTTGATATAAATGCAATTGGTATTAGATTAGTGGTAAACAACCGCACAATCGGTAGAATAATTATATCAATTTCCTTTTCCTCATAAAACAAACAATGGCATCTATAATTTCATCCTGATCCATGGTCATTACATTAAAAGTAATGTCAAACATTTCTTTTGGATCGCCTTTTGAGATAAACGAATCCCTCAACTTATCCCTCTTTTTATCAATACTGGCAGCGTACTTGGTCATTTCCTCAATAGTTCTTCCTCGTCTTTTTGCTGCCTGCTCAACACGCCATTCAAAAGGGGCTTGTAAACGAATGTGCAGCGACCTTTTTATATCACGCGTAATTACAGCTCCTCCCAATCCAATGATGATCATATGCCCCTGTTCAGCAAATGTTCGAACAATTTCAATGATTTTCTTCTTAATCTTAGTGTCGCTGGCGTAATATTTTTCAGATGAACTTAAAATGATGCTTTCCACCAGCCCCTTTTTTTCGCCCTCAAAAACATGTAATATTCTTGACTCCTTTAGATTAAGAGCTTTGGCCGTATTTTCAAAAATTTCCTTATTAATCCAGGTCCATTCCTTTCGGATCTTCTTCTCTTTTTGTATTTCATTCAGCTTTGCAGAAAGTTTCTGCGCGAAATTTTTTGCAGCACAACCATATTGCCTCGAAATAGTCAAAACAGGCCCAGGTGTTTGATTATCTGCTATTGTCTTTTTGTATTGCTCTTCAAGGTATTTTTTTAGATCAATTGCCATATAATTTCAAGTTAGGGTTAGTATAGTAAATATACAAAAAAAACACCTAATCTAAAAGAAAGATGTAATTTATCTATGCTTTAAAATGGCAATTGAATAGGGTAAGTATTTACTCGAAACTTAACAAGAACAAATACTGTCACTTCCAGCTTTAATTTGCTTATCAATCAATTTTTGCTCTGTTTTCATGCAGTAAACTTTCTTATCTCTAAGGGCCTTGTTTTTGCCAACACTTCCATCCGGAAATTGACCATTCTTTTTAAACAAAACATTGATTCCAAATCCTATAAAAGCAATGGCAACCAGCCCTATTGAAAGTAGTAGTATTTTAGCAAACATATCTTCACTTTTAATTATTTTTACTAGCAAAAACAACAAACCTGAATTGTATTGTTGTTTTATGCAAAGATATAGCTATTTGTATGATTTAACAAGTAACTATATTCTATCAGAATCAGCAAAACGCTTGCAATCAATTCGCAGTCAGTGTTTTATCAATAAAATCTATGAGAAAACATTATTTAGAATTTCTCTAAATAATTTCCTACATTTGCAAAAAAATACTTATCTATGAGCGAATTTTCGGAACTAAAAATTGAACTTAGTAAAGAAGAAATATTAAAAGATTATTCCATCGCATTATTAAGTAGGAATCTTAGCATTTTAGGTCGAAAAGAAGTATTAACAGGAAAAGGTAAATTTGGCATTTTTGGCGATGGAAAGGAAGTTGCCCAAATAGCCATGGCAAAGAACTTTCAGAATGGTGATTTCAGATCAGGCTATTACCGCGATCAGACTTTTATGATGGCTGCCGGAATTTTTGAAGCCCACGAATTTTTTGCACAATTGTATGGAGATACAGATATAGAAGTTAACCCGGCTCATGGAGGCAGATTAATGAACAGCCATTTTGCCACCAGAAGTTTAGATGAAGATGGTAATTGGAAAAAAATCAGCCAGCAAAAAAACTCATCGGCTGATATATCGCCTACTGCCGGACAAATGCCCAGGCTGGTTGGACTTGCCTATGCATCTAAACTTTATAAAAACAACAAAGACTTACACCAATTTACCAAATTTAGTAACAAAGGAAGTGAAGTAGCATTTGGTACCATAGGCGATGCCAGCACCTCCGAAGGTCATTTTTTTGAAACCTTAAATGCAGCTGGGGTATTACAAGTTCCTTTTGCTATTTCGGTTTGGGATGATGATTATGGCATTTCAGTTGAAAAAAAGTACCAAACAACAAAACAAAGTATCTCGGAGCTTTTAAAAGGCTTTGAACGCAATCACCAGGATGGGTTTTTAATCTATCGAGAAAAGGGATGGGATTATCCGGGTCTTGTAAACGCTTATTCCGAAGGCATTAAAATTTGTCGGGAACAACATGTTCCGGTTTTGTTTCATATTGAGGAAATGACACAACCTCAAGGCCATTCCACTTCGGGTTCGCATGAAAGGTATAAAAGTAAGGAGCGACTTGACTGGGAAAAAGAGTTTGACCCTATTGTTAAAATGAGGGAATGGATATTGCTTAAAAAAATTGCCACAGATAAGGAACTGGATCAGTTGGAAGAAAAAGCAAAAAAACAGGCCAGTGAAGTAAGAAAAAAAGCCTGGTTGCATTTTACCAAGCCCTTAAAAGCTGAAAGGGATGAACTGGCCAAATTAATTGATTCAAAAACCTGTGTATGTCACCAAACCAACGACAAAAAAATTAAAGCCCTTAAAAATTCCCTTATTAAGGAATTGACCCCGATAAAAAAAACCAATATCAGCACAGCAAGAAAAATATTACGACAGGTATGCCAATCTTGTGCAAAAACTGACGGTTTAAAGTATCAATTAAACAATTGGCTAAAGACAAAACTAGAGGAAAACAGAAAGTTATACAACGACAGCCTTTATAATGATGCTACCGATGCTGTTGTTAATCATAAATCTATTGATGAAATCTATCCTGAAAAGCCGGTTTTGGTAAATGGAAGAGAAATTCTGCGAGACAACTTTGATGTTTTATTTCAAAAACACCCTTTGCTTGTCACTTTTGGAGAAGACACAGGAGGAATTGGAGGTGTTAACCAAAGCCTGGAGGGCCTGCAAAAAAAATATGGTAAATTAAGAATTTCCGATACAGGAATTAGAGAAAACACCATCGTTGGTCAGGCCATAGGTTTGGCTTTAAGAGGGCTTAGGCCAATTGCCGAAATCCAGTACTTCGATTATCTCCTTTACGCCTTGCAAACCTTAAGTGATGATTTAGCAACTATTTCATACCGAACCAAAAGAGGACAAAAAGCCCCGGCAATAATCCGTACACGAGGGCACAGGCTGGAAGGAGTATGGCATTCAGGCTCGCCACTAAGCATGGTAATCAACTCAGTTAGAGGCGTTTACGTATGTGTTCCAAGAAATATGACCAAGGCTGCCGCCTTTTACAACCTTTTGCTTGAAGGTGATGATCCGGCATTGGTAATAGAACCTTTAAATGGATACAGGTTAAAAGAAAAACGGCCTGAAAACATGGGCGAATTTAAACAAGAACTTGGTGTTCCTGAAATTTTGATTGAGGGTACTGATGCAACAATCGTAACCTATGGTTCATGTGTAAGAATTGCCGAAGATGCAGTGAAACAATTAAAGGAATTCGACATATCGGTTGAACTAATTGATGTTCAAACACTTTTGCCTTTCGATAAAAACCATATAATTGCCAAATCTATTGAAAAAACCGGCAAAGTTTTGTTTTTTGATGAAGATGTACCTGGCGGAGCCACAGCATTTATGATGCAAAAAGTATTGGAAGAACAGAACGCATTTTATTATCTTGATGCGCCACCAAAAACCTTATCGGCAAAGGAGCACAGACCAGCTTATGCAACTGATGGTGATTATTTTTCGAACCCAAATGCTGAAGATGTTTTTGATAGCATTTATGAAATAATGCATACAACCAACCCGATTAAATATCCATCAATTTATATTTAACGGATTTTTTTTCTAACTCTCTGGAATAAATACTTATTTTCAATGAAACTCAGGTTTTAAACCACGAAATGGTGTCACTCAACTTATCTGAAGACTTATTTAATTCATTTGCTTTATAGCTAATTTTGTCCATTTCGGCACTATTGCTTTGCACCACGTTATTCAGTGCCTGAATGGCGTAGTTTATTTGCTGTACGCTTGAGTTTTGTTCTATACTGGCCGAAGCAATCTCTTTAATTAAATCAGCTGTTAAATTCGCATCCTGAACAATTTCATGCAGCTGGGTTCCTGAATTTTTAGACATTGACAATACTTTGCTCGAAACTCCCTCCACTTCACGGGCTACTTTGTTACTCGATTCGGCAAGTTTTCGCACTTCAGAAGCTACTACAGCAAAACCTTTACCTGCATCACCAGCCCTTGATGCCTCAACGGCAGCATTCAATGCCAGGATATTAGTCTGAAAAGCAATGTCGTTAATCATTTTCACTTTTTCGGCTACTTCACCCATTGCTTCAATTGATAACAATGTTGAGCGATTTCCATCTTTAATAGCCTTTATGGTTTTTACCGAAATACTTTCCGTACGTTGAGAGTTTTCTGAATTTTGCTCTATGGCAGCAGCAATTTCTTCCATGGTTGCTGAAATTTCTTCAATTGAAGAAGACTGAGAAGAAGTGTTGTTAATCAGGGATTGCATTATTTCATTTAATTCATAACTAATACGGTTCATTTCACCTGAATTCTCACGAACATCACTTATAACCTTGCTAAGGTTAACTGCCAGGCTGTTGATTGAATTGGCCATTACTCCTACCTCATCCTTTCTGTTTGAATATTTACCTGTTATTTTTATATCAACATTACCTTTTGTTAGTTTTAATAAATCGCGAACCATTTCGTTTAAAGGTTCTTTTACCAACCTGGATGCTAGATAAACTCCCAGTCCAACAACAGTTATCCCTACAGGCAATGCGATGGCTTGTGGATACGCATCAAATTCTATTCTGGCCGAATTATTTACTGAAGTAAACAGAATGGTAATAACCCATATTGTACTAATTTGCTTAAATATTGAATTTTTAAATAATATACGCATTAAAACTACAGCTAAAGGAATACCTACTACCAGTAATATTATAACTGATTTAAGAAATGGATTCATAAATACAAAATTTATAATGGATAAAAGAAAACCAAATAAGATGGCTCAGTTATTCCTAATTGAAGTCTAATTTGTTTGCAAATTTAGAAAAAAAACAGATCTTTAAAAATACTTTTGCTATGAACAAAAAGTTAGTTTAAACACGTCGAAGCTTAAAAACATCTACCTCACTATTAAGCTGTTTGGCAGAATTAGATAAAATAGACGCTTTTAAATTTATTTTTTCAGTTTCAGAAGTATTGTTCTGGATCATTTTATTCAATACCTGTATAGCGTCATTTATTTGCTGAATATTAGTATTCTGATCAATACTTGCACTGGATATTTCTTTTATCAATTCCACCGTATCATTGGTCTCATTTATTATGCTATTTAGCTTACTACCAGCTGATTCTGATATTTTAAATACTTTATCGGTAACCCCGGCAATCTCTACAGCGGCATCATTACTTCTTTCTGCCAGTTTTTTTACTTCATTTGCAACAACCGCAAACCCTTTTCCAGCATCGCCGGCATGCGAAGCCTCCACTGCTGCATTTAACGCTAAAATATTTGTCTGGAATGCAATATCATTAATTAACTGCACCTTATCTGCTACCTCTCTCATTGCTCCAATTGATTCTTCTGTTGATTTATTACCCTCTTTTATGGCGTCAATTGTTTTAAGGGTACTTTCGTTTGTTTTTTGAGAATTGCTGGAATTCATTTCAACAATTGAAGCAATTTCTTCCATAGATGAAGATATTTCCTCAATGGAAGAAGCCTGCGAGGATGTATTCTCTGTCATTTGGTTCATTATCATACTCAGTTCGTCACTCACTACTAATAGTGATTCTGAGTTTGCCTTAATGCTTGTTAAAATTTTATTCAAACCAAGCGATATAGAATTAATTGATGTTGCCAAGGAGCCAATCTCATCATTTCTGCTTTCATACTTGGTTGTTATCTCAATATCCAAATCTCCCTTTGCCATTTTCTTTAAATCAATCATCATGGCTTTTAACGGATCCCTCAACATTCTTGAAGAAATATATACACAAATTGTTAAAATAATCACTGTAGTTGGTACTGAAAAGGCTCTGTTCCATGTATCAGGGAACTCAAACCTAGCGGTTAAGTTAATTGAAGTTAATATTACGCTTGTTGTCCAGATTGCTGCAATTCTTCCAAAAATCGAATTTTTAAAAAACAGCTTTATCATCAACAAAGCAATTGGTATTGCTAATACAATAAGGACTGCTGATTGCCTGAGGAAATCTTCCATAATCTGGTTTGAGTTAATACACTAAAATTATTTAAAACAAACTAAAATAGAAAAAAAACGCTTATTATAAAAGCGCTTACTAAATTATTATGCCCCATGCCATAAATAAAACTCCATTATGTGGCTAAACTTGTAAAAATCAATTCTGTTTTGCTAATTTTGCAGCCAGATTTAAAAGATGAAAATGATTTTTCCGGAAAATTTTGAAGAAAAGATAGGGTTTGATAAAATTAGGGGCCACCTTAAAAACCATTGTTTAAGTACACTTGGAAAGGACAAAGTGGATGCATTGATTTTTTTGACATCTTTCAATGGTATTAAAACTGAACTTGGTTTAGCACAGGAATTTAAAGAAATTATTGAAGAAGAAGAAAGTTTCCCAATACAACATTTTTTTGATGTTAGAGAATCGTTAAAGCACCTGAAAATTGAAGGGACCTCAATTGAACCGGAAAAATTGTTTGAGATGAAACGTTCGCTTGAAGAAATTAAAGCCATTACTACTTTTTTGGCAAAGGCGGATGAAGAAAAATACCCAAACTTAAAAATGCTGGCTGGTCATGTACCAATATATCCTTTTGTATTGGAAAGGATTAACAAAATTATTGATAAAAATGGTGTAATAAAAGATAGTGCATCACCAGAATTACAAAGTGTCAGACGAAGTTTACAAAGCAAAGTATCAGGAGCCTCAAAGGTAATGCACAATATCTTGCAAAAAGCTAAAAATGAAAGCATTATAGAAGCCGATACTCAGCTTACGATACGAGATGGTAAGATGTTAATTCCTGTTGCAGCTACTAACAAAAGGAAAATTAAAGGGTATGTAGCTGATGAATCATCAACAGGAAAAACCTCCTTTATTGAACCTGTAGAAATAATTGAGCTCAATAACGAAATAAGGGAACTGGAATTTGCTGAAAGGAGAGAAATTTTGAAAATTTTACTTGCTTTTAGTAATGATATCAGGCCTTATATTGATGACTTATTGGAAGGCTATGATTTTTTGGGTGAAATTGATTTTATAAGGGCAAAAGCGCTTTTTGCAAAAAAAATAGGTGGTAACCACCCGATTTTAAAAGGGAAAAGTGGTTTTAATATAAAAAATGCCAAACATCCACTGCTTTATCTGGCCTTTGAAAAAGAAGGAAAAAAAGTAGTACCCTTAGATATTTCGCTCTCGCAAAACAAAAGACTTATATTGATTTCGGGCCCCAATGCTGGTGGAAAATCTGTATGCCTTAAAACCGTTGGTTTGCTACAATACATGTTACAATGTGGTTTACTGGTACCTGTAAATGAAGACTCTACAATGGGTTTATTTAAATCATTATTTATTGATATTGGGGATGAGCAATCGCTTGAAGATGACTTAAGTACCTACAGCTCGCACCTAAAAAAC
The DNA here is from genome assembly GCA_050291445.1 of Bacteroidales bacterium. Classification (GTDB taxonomy): domain Bacteria; phylum Bacteroidota; class Bacteroidia; order Bacteroidales; family NBLH01; genus NBLH01. The sequence goes on from JBNKJW010000240.1 coordinate 98,556, forward strand.
ATGCAAAAGTTAATTGAAACGGCCAACGAAAAAAGCCTTGTTTTAATTGATGAGTTTGGCTCGGGAACTGAGCCTGCTGTTGGTGGAGCAATTGCTGAAGCCATGCTCGAAGAGTTTGTAAAATTAAATATTTACGGAGTAATTACCACCCACTATGGAAATTTAAAGCATTTTGCAAGTTCGGCCAACAACATGATAAATGGTGCAATGCTGTTTGACAACCAACTAATGAAACCGCTTTATGAGTTGGAAATTGGCCGGCCAGGAAGTTCATTTGCTTTTGAAATTGCAAAAAAAATTGGTTTGCCCTTTGATTTATTAAAATTGGCTGAAAATAAAGTCGGAAAACAGCATGTTGACTTTGATAAGCATCTGCAGGAAATTGAAAAAGAAAGAAAGCGGTTGCAAAACCTGAACAAAAAATTAGGCCAAAAAGAAACACACCTCGAAAATGTATTGAAAAAATATGAAGAAGAAACAAAATTAACCGCCCAACGAAGAAAAGAAATTATAGCTGAAGCAAAACAGACTGCTGAAAACATACTATCAGGGGTAAACAAAACCATTGAAAAATCAATTTATGATATAAGAAAGGCCAATGCAGAGAAAGAAAAAACAAAAAAAGTAAGAAAAAACATTGATCAGCTTAAAGAAGACACTACAAAACGCTTTAAACAGGAAGGAAAATTCCTTTCGAAAAAAGTTGAGAATATTGAGCGTAAAAAACGTTCTAAAAAAGAAGAAGTTGATGAAAAAGAAGAACTAAGCCTAGAAATTTCTGTTGGAGATAAAGTAAAACTCAAAGAAACTGGTGGATTGGGCGAAGTAATGGAACTAAAAGACAATAAAGCACTGATATCCTTAGGCAACATGCAAATGTATCTTGATAAGTCTCAAATAGAAAAAATTAGCTCAAAACAGTTTAAAAAACAATCAAAAACAATTGCAACTGAACCGAATAAAATCAGTTGGGATGTAAGCAAAGTCAAAAACAAATTTTCTTATGGGTTAGATGTGCGGGGGAAACGAGCAGATGAAGCCCTTCAAATGGTTACCAATTACATTGACGACTGCATTATGGTTGAAGCACTCGAAGTAAAAATACTACATGGTAAAGGCAATGGAATCCTTCGGCAGTTAATTCGCGACTACCTTAAAACTGTTAATGTGATAAAATCAGCCAGGGATGAAAAAATTGACCTGGGAGGAGCCGGTATTACAGTTGTAAAGTTTAGCTACTAAAAACCTACTTTTATTATAGTATCCCTAAAATATTTTAGTTGCTATTATAGTTTACAACTTCATCCATACTATATAAACCATCAGCAATAACAGTTGATTCCAAATTACTTTTGTCAACAACAAGCGGATCTAGTAAGATAGTTGGTACCTCAACCCTGCCATTATTTGTAGATTTTAAACCATCAATAGCTGAATTATTCATCAATTCAAAGACTAGTTTGGCGCATCTTTCAGCAAGCTTTTTTAAAGGCTTATAAATAGTCATTGTTTGTTCATCGTTTATTATTCGGTTACAAGCCGCTATTTCTGCATCCTGACCAGTTACCAGCATTTTTTTTTCAAGCCCTCTTTCTTTCAAAACACGAACAATTCCATCTGATAAGCCATCGTATTGAGAAAGGAATACATCTATTTCTGTATCGCCAAATTCAATAATTTTATTGGCATAATAGGCTGCATTGTCACCGCTCCATCCTTCCATATATCCGGAATATACAATATTTATTTTTTTACTGTCGATATGTGGCTGAAGCACCTTCATTGTTCCATTGTAAAAAAGAACAGCATTTTCATCTGCCTTATCACCATTCATTAATACATAATTGCCTTCGGGTACTTTTTCTAAGGCGTATTGTGCTAATAATTCTCCAACTTTTATACCATCAAAAGATATAAAAAAGTCAAGATCACTATTGCGGATTAAACGATCATAAGCTATTACTTTCACACCACTGTCATGCGCTTTACGAACAATTGCAGCAGCTGTGTTTACATTAACTGCTATAATTACAATTACATCAACCCCTTGTTCAATTAATTCTTGTGCCTGCTCAAGTTGCCTGGCCTCACTCGATTCAGCAGATTTAACGATTGCCTCACCACCTAATTCCTTAATTTTTTGCTCCATATAGGGCGCTTCTGTTTTTTCAAACCTGGAACCACCATATGGAATAAGAATACCAACTCTAATACTCAAGTTTTGCTGGTTGCATGAATTAAAAATTACCAGTATTGCCAAAAGAAAACCGAACTTCTGAAATAACCTTGCATCCATTTTTTTAATTTTTTGTTTCTGTTATCCATCCCTTTTACTAAACTAACAAAATTTCTTGAAAATCACTCATACTTTTTCAATTATTAAGACGTTGTAATTAAAAATTAGTACCAAAACAACTACGAATGAAAACAAACATCACAATACTGTGCTGCCTATTTTTAATAACAATTAATTATTCCGTTTTATCTCAACAAAATATTAGTGTAAAATTACATACCCTTAGTTACCAGTTTACTGAAACCCAACCTGATTTATTGAAACTAAATTTGTCATCGAACGGACAATTAGCTGCCGAACCAGGTATAATTTTAGCCTACGAGGCTTATGCAAACAGCAAAACTGCATTAAAGCTATCGCAAGCTGTTATTATGGATAAAGCCAGCCACCTAGCAGGAGCTACAAGCGTTATGATTAAGTTTAAATTGGTAAAATCGTTTAAACATTCGTTTTACCTTGCCATTGGCCCAACTTTTCATTACCGAAAAAACTGGGCAGACATGGAAGACTATGTTGATGAGCCTATCTATAATTCAAACGAAGAGTGGCAGCACAAATTTAGTTGGCTTAGCGCCGAAATTGAATATAATTTATACTTAACCAAAGTTACAGACCTGAGTATTTCGTTAAACCACATACAGGCAGAATCAATTGGTTTGGCAGTGGGTTTTAAATACTGGATAAACAAAAAGCCACGTAAAAAACGTGGCTGTATATCTTGTCCTGGATTTCACTAACTCCAACTTAGCTTTTTAAGACTTAGTAAGTTTTAAAAGCTTACTAACCTGAGTTCGATTAAAAATATTCACACAGTTTGAATTAATTTTTAGCAGAAATTGCAACAAATTTTTGAAGGACTATCGGGATAGTTCTAGCCTGAATTATTCATAAAAAAAGGGA
>JBNKJW010000241.1:0-114084 GCA_050291445.1 Bacteroidales bacterium
AAAAAGAAAAGTCATAATCATACCATCTCTGCACTGAAAATTTCTTAAAATAACCCGTTATTATTTCAAAATTTTCAGTGCAGATCTAGCATAATTATGACTTTCTGTGCCCATTATTTTACATCGAACTCAGGTTATTAAAAAAACAGGTTCAACATTAAAAACGGCAGAGCTCCTTCTCCGTAATACGATGAAGGAGGGGCTACGCAATATTTGTAGATTATTAACTGACAAGCGATTTAAGGTGCAGAGCACCGTATTAACCTGAGTTCGATTAAAAATATTCACACAGTTTGAATTATTTTTTAGCAGAAATTGCAACAAATTTTTGAAGGACTATCGGGATAGTTCTAGAAAAATTGGTATAAAATAAATGCATATAAGCGCCAGTAAATCGATAAAAAAGCCTCACTCACACCCACTTAATCAACTCACTAATAGATAGTTGCTCATTTCTTCAACATTAATTAAATTAGTTCAACTTTGCCTAAAGTAATAAGTGTTTTTATTCATAAAAACCCACCACTTAGGCAAAGTCTTTAATCCCCATTATGTAATTGCATAATTCGATTAATATTAGACCGAATAAGTAGTAGAAGCTGTTTCGCCACCCCTTCCAGTCCAATTGGTATGAAAAAACTCCCCCCTTGGTTTGTCGATTCTTTCGTAAGTATGAGCCCCAAAGTAATCACGCTGAGCCTGAAGCAGGTTTGCAGGCAATCTTTCAGAGCGGTAACCATCAAAGTAGTTGAGCGCACTTGCAAGAGCAGGTACCGGAATTCCGTTTGTAATCGAAGCAGCAACTACTCTTCTCCAGCCAGCCTGCGCTGTCTCTACTTTTTCTTTAAAATAGGGGGCCAGAAGCAGGTTATTTAATCCAGGATCAGCATCAAAGGCCTCTTTTATTTTTCCTAAAAATACCGAACGGATAATGCATCCACCTCTCCACATTAGGGCGATTCCACCATAATTTAAATCCCAACCGTATTCTTTTGCCGCTTCGCGCATTAAAACATAGCCCTGGGCATAGGATACTATTTTCGAGGCAAAAAGCGTCTGTCTTAAATCTTCTACAAATTGTTTTTTATCGCCTGTGAAAGAAGGTACCGGTCCCTGCAATACTTTTGATGCGGCAACACGTTCTTCCTTTTGTGCAGAAAGGCATCTTGCAAAAACTGATTCACCTATCAGCGTTAGGGGCACCCCAATATCAAGTGCAGCAATACCTGTCCATTTTCCGGTTCCTTTTTGTCCTGCAGTGTCCAGAATTTTCTCCACCAACGGCTCTCCATTCTCCTTAAACCCTAGTATATCGCGGGTAATTTCAATCAGGTAACTATCCAGGTCGCCTTTGTTCCATTCATCAAGAACTTCATTCATTTCATCGGCGCTCATTCCAAGGTATTCTTTCATAATCTGGTAGACTTCGCAAATTAACTGCATATCGCCATATTCAATTCCATTGTGAACCATTTTTACAAAATGTCCGGCGCCATCTTCTCCAACCCAGTCGCAACAAGGAGTTCCATCCTCAACTTTTGCTGAAATGGCCTGAAATATCGGTTTTACCGATTCCCAGGCTGCATTTGAACCACCTGGCATAATCGAAGGGCCTAAAAGAGCACCTTCCTCACCGCCTGAAACACCTGTTCCTATATACAACAAGCCTTTACTTTCTACATATTTTGTACGTCGGTTGGTGTCCGGAAAATGTGAGTTTCCGCCATCAATAATAATGTCGCCTTCTTCAAGGTAGGGTATCACCTGTTCAATAAAAGCATCAACAGGGGCACCTGCTTTTACCATTAAAAAAACTTTTCGAGGGCGCTCCAGCGAATTGACAAACTCTTCAACAGTGTGGGCACCTTTTATATTTTTACCTTTGGCCCTGCCCGCCAAAAAGTTGTCTACTTTTTCAACTGTTCGATTAAATACTGTAACAGTAAAACCTTTGCTTTCCATGTTTAGTACCAGGTTTTCGCCCATTACGGCTAGTCCTACTAAACCTATGTCTGATAGTTGTTTCATAATTAGTTAAAGTTAAATATTATCGTTTATGTAAATTCTGGTTTTATATTCTTTGCTATAAATTAATTTTAAACCCTAAATCTTTAATCAATTTGACAATATCGTCATTAGCTTGAGTCAATTCTACACTGTATGTTTCAAATTCTCTGCGCAATGGATATCCACCTCTTTGTTTCTCAAAAGTTTCTACCGAAGCTCTCAACAGTTTATCATCATTTTCAATATCGTAAGTAGCAAGCACCAGCTCTGAAAAAATTTTTTGTTTCGTTTTTCCTTTACAATCAATCCTAATTTCAGTTTCACCAGGTAATGGAACACTGGCAGGAAACCAATTTTTAAGTCCAAACTCAAAAAAGTCGCTGACTGCCTGCACACTCATAGCTGTACCATTTGCTTTACCATCAGCTGAGTAGCCAGCAATATGGGGTGTTGCATAATCAAGCAATTGAAGCAATTCTTTATTAATAGTTGGTTCGTTTTCCCATACATCCAGCACAGCACCCATGATTCGCTCCTCTTTTAAAGCCTCCTTTAAAGCATGATTGTCTACTACCTCGCCCCTGGAACTATTAATAATTACACAACCCGACTTTACAGTACTAAAAAACTCATTATCAGCCAAATGCAACGTTTTGTCAATTCCGGTTTTATTTAATGGAACGTGAAAAGTAATAATATCAGCTTTTTCTTTTATTTCATCCAAGGAAACGGCTGATGATAAAATTTGTTCTCGTTCCTTTGGAGGATCATTGATTAAAACATTCATCCCCAACAAAGAGGCTAAACGGGCAACTTTTGAACCAACATTACCGTGCCCTACAACACCAATGGTTTTATCAGACAAATCAAAATCATGCTTTTCTGAAAGCCTTACAAGCACAGACGCAATGTATTGCATAACTGAACCAGAATTACAACCAGGTGCATTTGTCCATTTTATTCCTTTTGTTTCACAAAATTCTGTATCAATATGATCAAATCCGATGGTTGCTGTGGCGATAAATTTCACATTTGAACCTTCCAAAAGATTTTTGTTGCATTTCGTTCTTGTACGCACAATCAAGGCATCAGCATTTTTAACATGTTCCTTTGAAATGTCATTACCTTTGTGGTATTCGACATGAGCAAAAGGCTCCAGCACTCCTTTTAGAAATGGAATTTTATCATCAGCTATTATTTTAATTCTTTTGCTCATTAATCGAATCTTTTATGATATTTACAACTTTCATTCAGTTTTGCTTTTGTTAATAAGAATATGGTCATTAGTCATTTCACTGTCACATAATGACCAATGACTTTTTATCTCTTCACCCTTGCATTGCCTCTCCATATGCTCCAAACCTGCTCTTCATCAGCTGGTTGCGCGTAATCAGTAAGAAAAGTGGTGGCCATTGCACCTGTTGCCCATCCAAATTGTATCCATTTATCAGCCTCCCAGCCTTTTAGAATGCCGTAAAGCATACCGCCAACAAATCCATCACCTCCGCCAATTCTGTCAAGCACACCAATTTCTCTTGGTTCAACCACATGCCAGTTATCACCCTGGAGCATTATAGCACCCCAAAAATGAGTGTTTGCACTTATAACTTGTCTAAGCGTTGTTGCAAACACAGATGCATTTGAATAGGCTTTTTTTACATTGTTGATCATTTCTTTAAAACTATCGATTTTGGCCGCTAAATCATCACCTCCAGCTTCGGGACCCTTTATACCCAAACAAAGCTGAAAGTCTTCCTCGTTGCCAATTAAGATATCTGAGACGCTTGCTATTTCAGAAAAAATTTCGCTTAATTCTTTTTCTCTATTCTCCCAAAAAGATGCCCGGTAATTCAAATCAAACGAAATTCTGGTCCCATGTTTTTTAGCTGCTCTGGCCAGTTCAAGACAAAACCTGCCTGTTTCGGGAGACAAAGCGGCAATTAACCCTGAAAGATGAATTATTTGCACACCTTCTTTTCCAAAAATCCGTTCTAAATCAAAATCTTTGACATTAAGAGTTCTACCAACCTCACCTGCCCTATCGTTTTGCACCCTGGGACCACGCAAGCCGTAGCCACTATCAGCAATATTGAACTGATGACGATAGCCCCACGGGTTTCCTTGCTCCACATCTTTCCCCTCATAAGCCATATGCCGGTGGCCAAGGTTATCTTTTATCATTCTGGCAATAGGACTGCCTTTTACAAAGCTTGTAAGCACTTTAACCGGCAACCCAAGGTAGGATGAAATACTTGCCACATTTGTTTCGGCGCTGGTAACATGCATTTTAAAGGTATCACTACAGTGAACAGATTGCCCATTAACCGGTGTAATACGCACTCCCATACTTGTAGGAACCAGGAGTGAATAAGTGAAATCTTTTTTAAGCTCTATTTTCATGATAAAAGGTGTTTAATTGAAATAAAAACAGTGTGCCTTAGTTTAGTTTTACGTTTTTTTAAAGTAAAAATTGGTCTTCATTTTTTGGTTATTCGCTATCACTCATAAGCTCCACATTGTTACGGTTGATCTAAAAATGAAACAACTCAGGCGAAGCCGATCTCATGAAGTTCTGAAAGAACAAGTAAAAAAGTCAAGGCCATATTGATAATTGTGTCATTTTATTTACGAAATCAACTTAATGAAAATCAAGCACTTACATTAAAAACAATTAAATTCAATTAAAATGGTTAAACTCTTTTTGTATTACTTATAGGTTTCTTTTTTAATGAAGATTTTCTGATAAGTAATTTAGGAGCTAACACAACCTTCTTCTCAATTTGCACAGTTGATCCATTTTCAATCTGTTCAAGAAATACCTGGGCCGCTATTTTACCCATTTCCCGGGGCGACTGATCGACGGTAGTGATTGAAAGCTCCATGAATCCGGTAAACTGCGCATTACTAAATCCAGCAATGCAAAAATCCTCTGGTATCAAAACGCCTTTATCCTGTAATTCTTGTATTGCCCCCAGGGCGACATAATCACTGGAAGAAAAAATCGCATCAGGAGGGCTGGGCAGTTTAAGCAGACTTTTAACCGCCTCTTTTCCGGCATCTATTTTACTTTTGGCACAAACTATATATTCCTCAATAAAAGGCAATCCATTATCAAGTAAGGCTTGCTTGTAGCCCTCAAAACGTTCCTTGTAAATATCCACTGTGAGCTCACCAGCCAAATGAGCGATTCTTTTACAGCCTTGTTCTATAAGGTGTTTTGTAGACTGGTAGCCGCCTTCAAAGTCGTTGATGGTTACAGTACTTACTCCGGGGTAATCCTTTTTTCGGTCAAAAAACACCAACGGAACCCCTTTCTCTCTAATTCTTCTAACTACCGATTTAAAACTATCCGAGCTGTTCGTTAACGACATCAATATTCCATCTACCTGGGCATTCAATAAAGTATTAATATTTCCAATCTCAATTTCCTCATCATCATAGCTTTGGCATATAATTACCTGATAACCATGCGGTCTTAGGGCTTCTTCAATTCCACGTATTACTGTTGAAAGAAAACTCCTGTCGATGTGCGTAACTATTACCCCTACGTTATTACTTCGGCCACTTTTTAACGCTTTGGCCAGTTTATTTTCCTCATAGTTCATTTGCTTTGCAGTCTCAAGAACTAACTTCTTGGTGGCCTCACTAATTTTAGGGCTATTATTCAATGCACGTGAAACAGTAGCTGCTGAAATTCCCAGCTTTTTAGCAATATCATAAATAGTAACTTTTTCTCTCACTTTTTAAATTTCATGAAACATTTTCAATAGCAAGAATAATTTACTAATAATCAGCTACTTATGAAAAATGTTATCGATTGCCTAATTCTACTCATTTTAGGTTTGATTTTGCTAAATTAGTAATAAATATTCAAAAATTAGCTTGCAAGGACTAATTTTGCTTTTATTTACTGATAGGCAGGGGGAATAATTTAGCTACATCCGGATGCCAAAAAAGGTGATTTTTAGAGAATTCAACTAAAAATTTGGTTTAAATTATCATATTTTGCAGATTAGTGCAATCGATTACAACAATTTAGAGAATGTATTAATGAATAAAATAAATTCTCTTTTTTCAACAAATATTGAAAAGGCAGGTACGATTACATTCCCCGAGAAAGTGTTTAATTTATACCAAACCGCTTACAATTGATCCTGGTAAAAGATACACCCAACACGCAATTATACCAAACCGCTGTTAGTAATTGGTTTGCTTCGCAAGCTTGCAAACCAAAACTGCCAGTCGATGGGATGTTAAAAGTAATTATTTTTTCACACCAGTATATTTAAGGTATCAAAATTTAGACTAACTTTGGATCACTTTGTTAATTAGGGCTTAAACTGCAACCCACTTTGCGCTGAAGTGATTTATCCGGGCATTTATTTAGTTTAAATCCTCACCTACCCCAAATTCATAAATAGATATCATTTTATTTCAAAAATGATATCATTTTTATACCTTTACTAACCATACAAAAATACGTCTAAACCAATATTTGTGGCAACCAACAAACACGCAACAATTAGATACCATGCACTTGACCGATGCTTCAGTAATCATCATCGGAAATTCTACATTGAAGACCTGATTGAAGCCTGTAATGAAGCCTTGTATGAGTATACAGGAATAAAAGAAGGAGTAAAGCGGCGACAAGTCTATGATGACATCACATTTATGGTAAGTGAACAAGGCTGGGCCGTTCCTTTAGAAAGAATTAGAGATGGCAGACGTAAATATTTCAGATATTCCGAAAAATCTTTCTCAATAAAAAATCAGGGCATCAACCAGTCAGAAGCAGAACAACTTGCAGATACCTTATCCATTCTATCGCGTTTTAAAGGCCTGCCACAATTCGAATGGGTAGAAGAAATGCAAATTAGGTTAGAAGATACATTCAGTTTAAAAGGACATTCAGACATTGCTGTTGGTTTTGAGCAAAACCCCTATTTAAAAGGGCTCAATTTTTTTACTGAGTTGTTCAATGCCATCCAGAACAATAATAGTCTTTTTATTAAATATCAGGGTTTTAATCAGCCCAAACCTGATGAATATACTTTTCACCCCTGGTACTTAAAACAATTTAATAATCGCTGGTTTTTGTTTGGATGGAATGATAAATACCAGGATTTAAGCAACATGCCCATTGACCGAATCCTATCAATTAATGAGTCCAAAACCACCTATTTACCAAACACGAAAATTGATTTCGAAGAATATTTCGAAGACCTTGTTGGAGTTACAATAAAACCAGGTGCCCAATTAGAAAAAGTAATTATAAAAGTCAAAAATAAATTATGGCCTTATATTGTAAGCAAACCAATCCATGGCTCTCAAAAAGTTAAATCTAGAAATGAATCAGAAACAATCATTGAATTAAACGTAATCATCAACTATGAATTTAAATCTCTTTTATTTTCTTACATGGATGGCATTGAAATCATAGAGCCGGTGAGCTTAAGAGAAACATTTAAAGCGGTATCAGAAAACATATTTTTAAAGTATAAATAACTTGTGCACTTATGTTGCATACATTAATATCATTTTTGCTGTGTAATTTTAATATAATACCATCATGACAACACAGAAATTAATTGATAACCTAATATTAAATGAAAATGCTTATTTCTTTACAAAGATTAGATCTGGACTACTTAGTAAAGCACTCATTGAAAGAACCTTTAAGGAGGCTTCATTGGAAAAAGCAGGAAACTTCCTATTGAATAAAGTTAAACAGACAATTCAGGTTGATGGCCAAAACATAGAGTATTCAATCTGCGTGTTCAAATATTCAAAAAAACCTTCCTTTATTAAAGAGGAAGTTGCTAATTGGTATGAAATAAAGTTGGCATACATTGTCATTGTTGATTTTGATTCTTATGTTGCCATATCAAAAAGAAATATTTCAGGAACAAAAGAATTATATAAAAAAATATTTCCAATAGATTATAAAACAATGTCGTCCCTTTTTATAAAGGAATCAACTGCAATTGAGAAACTATCTATGAACAACATGAATGTTTCAGATAATGCTGTTCGACAAAAAAGCATGGAAGCAATTGACTTAAAAGAAAGTGTCTCAACCTTTGGATTGCAAAGTTATATATTGAGTAACATAAGATTAAATAATGACGATGACAAAGTGTCCCTATCTCTCAATTCATCACGAATAAATAGATTTGGCCGGAAAAACAATCTTAATTTCTTTACCTCCTGGTCAAAAGTGATAATTGATAGAATAATAAACTTTACCGAAACAAATAATTTTATTTCATCATTTGCCCGTCCTTTGAATTTTGAAGATGAGAGTCAATCATTGAAGCCAATTGCTGTTCTATTTCTTTTCACAAAGCTTTATGATGCTTATGAAGCAGGAAAAATTGAATCTACAAAAATTATACTTGAAGATATTGAAAGAGATATTGATTTAGTCTCAATTCTGGATAATTTTTCAAGACTTATTAAGATTAATGAATTAAAACGCGGCAAAAGTAATTCATATTTTAAAGTAGATACTTCGATAGTAAATGACTTGACTGTTTCAATTAATCAAAAATCAATATCATTACGTTCACCAAAATTAAAGAATGTTATAATAAAATTCTCTGATGAAACAGAAATCTCAATAATCGAATATTTTAATAGATATAGTTGCTTTATAATAAATTTTGACAGAGTTGAACTCGTTTATAGTCACAGAAAACTTTTTAAGGATAGTCGTCTTTTAGGAAATACAGAGAATTTCCTAAAAGTATTTAAACCATACGGTGAACTTGACAATGTGACTAGTGAGAAAGGTTCAATAAACAAGTCTTCTACTGAGTTTTCATCTGAATCAATTTTTGGATTCGTTGAGAATGAATTTCTAAATGACTCGCAATATTTTATTTGTGATGATTTAGGTCGGGAATGGGCAGACCATATTGGTTTGTATGATGACAGCATTTCTTTTTTTCATTCAAAATATAAAGACTCTGAATTTTCGGCTTCAGATTTTCAGGACATTGTAGGCCAAGCGCAAAAGAATTTGGGAAATCTAAGTCCTGTAGATAATCAATTTCAAAGCAAAAAAGAATTGTGGGACAGAAATTATGTCTTAAAAGGCACTGAGTCAAAGATTTCAAGAACCCGAAAAGGTAGTTCTTCAGAGCAAGCAGTAGACTATTTTAAAGAATTAAAAACATCTCTAAACATAACAAAAAGGGTATATCTTGTCATAAACTTTATTTCTAAAAGTGAATTATCAGATAGACTTGATAAATTAAAAAGAGATGAATCGTTCAAAGAAAGAAATGAAGTAATCCAAATTTTATGGTTTATTTCATCGTTAATTTCAAGTTGTTATGAAGTTGGTGCTGAATCATATATTATTTGTAAACCTTAATAGTAAGAAAATGCGCTATTAGTCAGGCGTAAGCCAAGTCCCCCATTTTGGGGGCAGAAAAGCTTTGCTGGTGCCTGATCACATTGTGTTCCTTAACATAAAACAAAATATGATATCAAAATGACCAACTATCTTCCATCCAGCTTTAAAAGTTTCTACCTTTAGCCCTCTAAACAAAAAAATATGATAACCGGAGAATTAAAGTCAAAAATAGATCAAATTTGGAACGTATTCTGGACAGGTGGGGTCACCAACACCATTACAGTGGTGGAGCAGCTCACCTATCTCATTTTTATTAAAGATTTGGACAACATTGAAACCTTAAACGAGTTAAAAGCCAAGCGCGGTTTTAAATACACCCCCATCTTTAACAAAGAGCAACAACATTTCCGTTGGAAAAACCTAAAAGAAATGGATGTGGCTCAACGTCACACCATTTTTTCCAATACAATAGATGGTATCTTCCCCTTTATACGTGAATTAGGCAAAGATAAAAGCCTGTTTGCCACGCACATGCGAGGAGCCACCTTTGGAATTTCCAAACCGGCAACGCTTGACCAGGTAATGGAAAAACTCGAAGCCATTGACATGAGTGACCAGGACACCAAAGGCGACATTTACGAATACCTGCTCTCAAAATTGGAAGGAGGAGGCACCGCAGGCCAGTTCCGCACCCCAAGGCACATTATAAAGATGATGGTTCGTTTAATGCAACCTACTTTGGATGATATCATTGCCGACCCGGCATGCGGTACAGCTGGTTTTTTGGTAGCCTGCAAAGAATACATTGACAAGCACTACGATGTAACCGAAATTGACAAAAATTCAGAGCACATCAACAAGCACATGTTCAATGGCATGGAGTTCGATGCTACCATGCTGCGCATTGCATCCATGAACCTGTATTTGCATGGAGTAGAAGAACCCAACATTATTGATGTAGATGCCGTAAGTAAAGACAACACCATTGCCGAAACTTACACCTTAATTTTAGCAAATCCGCCATTTAAAGGCACCATTGACAAAGAAAGCATTGCCACCGGCCTGAAAAATGTAACCGACACCTCAAAAACCGAACTTTTGTTTCTGGCCTTAATGCTTCGCCAGTTAAAATCAGGAGGACGCTGTGCAGTAATTGTGCCCGATGGCGTATTGTTTGGCAATGGCAAAGCCCACAAATCCATTCGCGAAGAAATCATTGCCAACAACAAGCTGGAGGCTGTTATTTCTATGCCCAGTGGCATATTTAAACCCTATGCCGGGGTAAGCACTGCCATTTTAGTTTTTACCAAAACAGGCACAGGCGGCACCGATAAGGTTTGGTTTTACGACATGAAAGCCGATGGCAAATCCCTCGACGACAAGCGTAACCTGCTGATAAGCGAAGAAATTTTCGACAGCTTTGTAATGACCACCGGCATTAGCCAGGAAGAAGCCGACAAATTGCACGACAATTTCAACCTGCCAGACATTATCACTCGTTTTCGTTCCCTGAGCGCGGTCACTGAGCGAAGTCGAAGTGAAGCCGAAGGGAGCGGAGCCGACTCCCGGTCATCGAGCGGAGTCGAGATGAACCGCAAACGCACCGACCAATCCTTCCTCGTACCTTTCAACGAAATCAAAGAAAACGAATGGGATTTATCCATCAATAGATACAAGGAAATTATATATGAAGAGATTAAATTTGACAGACCTGAGGAAATAATAGGACGTATTAAAAAGTTAGATGATGAAAGATTAAAATTAATTCAAACTCTTAGCAATATTTGATATGAATAATCAAGTTAAAATAGATGATTGCTTTGATTTTGTCAGAAATGGTCTATCGATAAAACAGGAGAATGGCAAAAAAGGAATACCAATAACAAGGATTGAGACAATTTGGAATTCTAATATTGATATAAATAGGTTTGGGTATGCAGATATATTTGATATCGATAAATACTCTTCTAATTTATTATCTGTTGGTGATTTATTAATGACTCATATTAATAGCCCAAAGCATCTTGGTAAATGTGCAATTTATGAAGGTATTCCAGAAAAGCTGATACATGGAATGAATTTACTATGCCTAAGACCATCAGAAAGTTTATTCCCCAAATATGCCTTTTACTTCTTCAATTCAAATAATTTTAAATCAAAAATTCCAAAAATAAGCAATCAGTCTGTTAATCAAGCAAGCTTTTCAGCAGGTAAGCTTAAGGAACTCAAAATCCCCCTCCCCCCCCTCCAAACCCAAAAAAAGATTGCCCAAATCCTCGACCAGGCCGATGCCCTGCGCAAAAAGACACAACAAATTATCGATGAATACGATAAACTCGCCCAATCCATCTTTTTGGATATGTTTGGGGACCCGGTTACTAATCCGAAAAGGTGGGAGAAAAGACTTTTAGGAGATATTACAAACCTTGTTACAGATGGTAAACATGGAGACTGCAATGATGAAGAAAATTCTGGTTATTATTTCATTAGTGCTAAAGATGTAAATAATTCAACAATTAACTATTCTAATGCAAGGCAAATAGTAAAAAAAGAGTTTGAAGAAGTTGATAGAAGAACAAATCTTCAACCAGGTGATTTAGTTATGGTAAATACTGGTGCAACTATTGGAAAGATGGCAATTGCAAAAAATATTCCTGAAACCAGAAAAACAACTTTTCAAAAAAGTGTAGCTGTAATAAAATGTAAGGAAGAATTAATTAGAAGTATTTTTTTGAAATATGTATTTCTATTAAGAATAAACACATTTGCTAATAGAGGTTCTGGATCAGCTATAAAAAACCTTTTATTATCAGAAATGAGAAGGTTTAAAATTATTGTTGCTCCTATTGAACTCCAAAACCAATTTGCAGAAAAAATAAAACTCATCGAACAACAAAAAGAACTGGCAAAACAAAGTTTAAAAGAGAGTGAGGATTTATTTAATGCACTGTTGCAAAAGGCGTTTAAGGGGGAGTTGGTAAAATAGGAATTTTTAAATAGCCCTGGGCTTCAGCCCGGGTAGAACAATACCATATCAAACATGGCTTTAGCCAAATTAATAAGATATAAAAAACAATATGGAAACAAACTTTAACAATGAAATTTTCCCAACTGAAAAATTCAAAACTGAGAGTGAGTATATTGCCTCTTTAATTCAAACCATTGATTCTATCGAAACTGATATACAAAAGAGAGCAAACACTCTGATAAAACTGGAAACTTTTTATGAAAAAAGAGAGGCTGATGAAAAACGCATGGCCAGGCTTGATTTATTTAAGAAAGAATTTGGTGAATTAAATGTTACAGACAAGAAAGGAAAAACCAAAAAATACGAAGGCCTTTATATTTTTATTGATAAGGACAAACCAGTATATGTAGGTATTTCCAGAAATATTATTTCTCGTTTACGAAATCATGCGTGGGGCAAAACTTCTGTCACTTCCTCTTTAGCTTATTTAATGGCAAAACAAGAACATGGGAACTTAAATAAGGATATTTACAAGGACAACATAAACGAAATAAGGGAGAAATATCTCGAAAAAGTTCGGGAATTTAAGTTGTATATCTATCCATTTAAGGGACAGGAGAATACTGAAACTTCTGAGTATTACTCCCTCCAACTTTTGGAGGTATTACTTTCTGTTAGATTAAAAACTTGTTGGAACACATTTAAAACCCATTAAATATGTATTTTTTCTCCGAAACTGACCCTAATTATCGTATCAAAGGCTCCAGAGATCCATTGGGTTTTCAAAGCCTGTGGGCGGCTGCCGGTCATAAAGCAGTAGCTCATCTTTCAACGGTTTCGGCCAACCTGCGTGATTTTATGATTTTGGCTTATGCCACCTACTTTTATGGAAACAGAAATGAAAGTTATTTTCTGAATTTCTTTTTAAAATTTGAGCAGGTTTGCGCCTATGCCCGCAAAATATATCTGCCAGCAGAGGGTTTCAATGGAATCGATTTTGTAAATAAACGGAAAGATGACCCCAGTTTTTTTATCTCTTTAAAGCCATCGGACACACTACTTAGCAATCAGCGCGCCTATGGCATTTATGGTAAATACATTCGTCCTACGCGCGACATGGGTTTTACCAGGGCCGAAGAATTTAATTCAGTAATGGAACAGTCTCTGTCTAAAACGAACAAATTGGCTGTTCTTCGCTTTGTAGAGCAATTGCTGAATAATGATAGAACAGAAATTGTCAAAGATGAACTTAAGCCAATGGCTGATTTATTAAGCCAATTAACCCAACCGGAGAAAGAATTATATCGGAATTATCTTTTAAAAGTTCCTGACAGCAATCATCCTCAAAACAATTTATACTCTTTAGTAGAAAATAACCGAAGTATTGCTGAAAGCGAATTTAACCTGCATGCTACTGTTCAGGTTCTACAAAATCAAGAGGGCATCTCTGCCGAGTTAAACAATGCTCTTGAAAATATCAGAAATACGGATAGAGTGCTTTTGCCTTTAAATAGGTGTTTTACACACTTATTAGGCCAGTCGCAATGGACATTGAAACAAATTGAAGATGACAGCTTTATTCAGAACTTACCAAGGAGTATTAATTATGTGTTTACCGATTCCACCATGCAGGATCTTAATGGGATATTATCGCTTAAAAGCACCGAACTAATTGACAAAATAATAGAAAGAAATGACCATGTAAAACAAGGAGGACGTGCGTGGATTAAGAAAAAAGATGGCTTATACAAAGTAATTTATGGAGAAAGCGGCCAGATACAAGCCGATATCGATTTCGAAAACAGCTATGAATTCCCCTATTTTTTAAACACCTGGTTACATCTTTACAAACAAATAGAGTTAAATTAATGGAGCAGTACGTTATTATAGAAAAGCTAAAAGAAGCAATCAATGGGCGCAAGGTAATAGCTGCGGTATTTTACACCTTTAATTTTGATGCTCGCTTTTTCGAAAACTATTTGCTGCCAATCTTTTTACCACATGTAAATTTTTCCGATAATGAAATTCAAAACACCATACTTTGGCGCAAATATGTTAACGATTTGCCCTATGTGACTGTTTATTGCGATTTTCATGCAAAAAGTGACAATGCTCCGAATTTACCCTACCTGGTAAGAACAATAGACCTTCCAGCTGTAAATGGTCACAAAGCCTGTTTTCACCCAAAAGTTTCATTTATATTGCTTGAAGATGAGTGTTTATTGGTGCTAACTGGTTCTAATAACTTAACAGTTGGTGGTTGGTGCACAAATAGGGAAATAATAGCCATTAAAGAGCTTCAAAATGGGAGATATTTTCCATACGAGCAAAAACACCAACTCTGGGATTTTTTGAAAACTAGCAACCAACTTAATGGAGCCGATTATTCAATTGCAGAAAAAAACATTGATGCTTTCTATAGCAAAAGGCTGCACACTGAAAATGCCGATTTCTTTTTCTTTAATTCTGCGAAAAATTCATTTATCGATTATCTAAAAAACATTATTATAAATGATGATGATACCCATTTTGAAAAAATAGAGGTTATTAGTCCGTATTTAACCACGGGAATTAATTTAGTTAACCAATTAACAGAAATTGTAAATAAAGAAAACATCTATTTTAATGTTCCCTATAAAAACAGTGAAGAAGCTGAGATTACACAAGAAAACTATTATGCTTTTCAGCAGGCAGGGGTAAAATGGTCAAGATTAAAGCTTAAAGAATCAGAAAAAGGCTTTCGGTTTAATCACAGCAAAATATATCGCTTAAAAACGAGTAAAAAAGCGTACACAATTCTAGGTTCGGTAAATTTCACCGAAACTGCTTGGAAGGGAAGAAAAGATAACGGAAATCTTGAAACTGCAATTGTTTACGTTGAACCACTCGAAAACTGGCAACCTCTTTTAGAGCAATTCCACAATAATGACATCATCTTTGCAAAAGAGCAGACGGATGAAACCCATGTGGATAATCGAATGGATGCCCCTGATTTAGCGTTTAAATTGAATTGGACTGAAAGAACGCTTGAATACAATAATTTGCCCGATTTCAAATTCTCAGGGCTCATTAAATTCATTGCAAAAAACATTGAGTTAAAAGAAGGATTAAACGCGCTAAAATTAGAGGATGCAATGCTTGAAGAGCTTGCTCAAAATCCTGCCATAAGGGTGTGGCAATACCATGTTAAACGAGAGCTGATTTATTTTCCGGTACAGGAAGGTTTTGAGAGTAAACCAATCCCGCAAAAACTTAGATTAAAGGATGGGGAGCTTATTCAATTATGGGAAAATGTTTCGATAAAAGAAGTGAACAAATCTGAAATTGCTGGCCTTATTGAAAAGTTTATTATGGCTCGCATGAATGTCGATGGAGATTTGAAAAAGGAAACAGAGCTTTCAAAATCAACACTTAATTTAATGGCATCGCATATTAGTGCCTTAATCCGATTGGAAGAACGCATTTTTACAGCACCAAAACTAAAACGGGATTACCTGATAGCCAAGGAGTTAATTGACTACTATCTGTTTGTCGTTAATATTGATACACTTTCAGGATATCAGGATTTGCTTGACGAAATGTATCAGGAAAAGACCATTTTACCTGGGGTCTATTGGTTCTTGTTAAATGTCCTTATTAATGATTTTTACAATTACGATAAAATAAAAAAGTTCTATAAAGAGGTAGAATGTCCTGTTAATGATTTAAAAAACAGGATTGATGTTATAACAAAAAAAAATCAAACAATCACTGACAGACTTAAAAATGAGTTAAAAGAGGATGGCCTCAACATGGATTTATTAAAATGGATTAAAAAGGAGTTGTAAACAATGCATTTATCAGAGGAAATAGCAAAAAAGATTATCAATCTTAATCCCTATCCTGAAAAGCAAATCATTGATTTTGACCTGGCTGAAAGGCAGTTTCAGGTTATTCTTCGGGGATTTAATTATTTGTTACAACCCGAAAATAAATTCTTGTACATTGGTGATGAAGTCGGATTAGGCAAAACTTATATTGCATTAGGAATAGCCTCACTTTTAAGATTGTATTCTGAAAGCCCTGAAACATATATTGATACGATACTCGTTCCAAAGGAGAATTTGCAATACAAATGGTTTAAAGAAATACGTAACTTTATCAGTCATAATTATTTAGAAAAAGACAACATTGTAAAATCCGTATTAAACCGTCCTGTAGGACAGCTAAAGGACAAGAGCATAAAAAAATCTCTGGCAGTCTTTGAGAAAGATCATGCCCAATATGTCATTTACCGCAATTCATCATTTAGCATTGCATCAGATAACGAGGAAGAAGAGAACTCAATCTGGATTAGTAAGTTAACAGAAAAACTACCTGAAGAACAAAAACAACTTTTCCAACAAATTACAAAACGATTCAGAAATAACAATAGCTTAATAAAAAGGGCATATGCCTATTTATTTAACCACACGCTGCCTGAAACAGATCTGCTTATTGTTGATGAAGCCCATAATTTCAGGCATGGAACAGGCAAAGATGTTTCAATCAGGAATCAAACAGTTTCACGTATGTTTGGAGCTGTTCATGATGATGAGGAACTTTTCGAGTATTTTCCTCAGCTTATAGAATTATCAAAACCAAAAGTAAAAAAGCTGCTCTTACTGTCAGCTACTCCCATAAATAATTCATTACTTGAAATAAAAAACCAATTGGATTGTTTTATTCCTAATCATCGGTTTTCTCATTTGCCGAATGATAAAGAGGGTGAAGAATGCATAAACAAAGCTTTAAATGAGTTTATGATTCGCGGAGTAATGAATGTTAAGGTAAACAATGCTCAATATAGCAGAAACGGGTATCGGCATGAGCATCGCAACGGAAATGTCGAAATGAAAGAGTTTTCAGGGCAGCAGATTCTGAAGGACAATGCCACCTCTTTAGTGTTAAGTTTGATGCAATATAAAATAATTAAAGAACTTAAATTAAAAAGTGGGAATCAGTTTGAAATGGGAATGCTTGCTGGGTTTGAAAGCTTTCAAAAAGCAAGCTCCACCTACGAAGATGAGACCCTTTCAAGCCGAAAAGAAAAGGAAGCCAAAGATGAAGCGGTGTTAAAGCAAATCATTGAATCATACAGTGAGACTTTTAAAAACTATCCTCCCCATCCTAAACAAGAAAGTTTGGTTGAAGAGCTTTTTCAATTAATGATCCAACGAGAAAAATCACTGGTTTTTGTACGTCGGATTGCATCTGTCAGGGAACTTGAAAGAAAGTTGTTTAAAAAGTACAGTGATTTCCTCATTGAAAAAATCAAGAAGGTTACAGTAGGGACAGATATTGAATCAATAAAGGTTTTACTAAGAAACTACGAGGATGAATTCGTCCGCGAAGGAATAGAAACAACATTAGATGTTCTTGAAGAAAGGATAAAATACGATTTAAAACGAGATGAAAATTACCAGCCTGATAATGGAGAGTCAATTGAGCAGATAATTTCAAAAGATTTACGTGAAATTTTTTACTCTCTGGTTGATAACACTGAGATTAATAACTACAGGGAAGAAATAAAAAGTCATGTTGGACGTAAAAACATCAAACAGGAGTTAAAAGACATTGCAAAAGACCTGATAATCAGAAAATGGAACAACATTCTTGTTCTTGATGAAGCTGAAGATGAGGATGATGAGAACACATTGCAGGAAAATTATCATAATGAGGAGAGGGCTCCCTATTTCTTTCAGCGATTTTTTTACAACGAAGGAAAAAAATTCAAAAACAGGAGCTATAAAAAGGACTGGTATGAACTAAACCTGGTTTTACTTAATGATAAATACAATCTGTTTGATTTAAAAAGGAAGAAAATATTATGTCAGGAATATGAGTTTTTTGATGAGCTTGTTGATGTTAAAAAATTCAAGTCATTAACTGACAAAACAATTGAGGCAATAAAAAGTGATTTACTTACAGAATCAGAAATCAATAGCGAATTTAGAAGCAACACTTTCTTAACCGAGTTATTATTAAATTTATGCGAAGTCGAATTTTCAACATGGGTTGATTACCATAAAAAACTTATCTCAAACAGCTATTATTCGCGTTTTCTTAAAGAAATTGACTTCTTGACTGAAATATTAAAAAGTATTTTCAGGCAGGGAAGCGGTTTATTACCGGCATTTATTGCTGAAGCAAAAACATCAAAAAAAGAAGATCCAAGAAAGGCATTTATCAGTGAAATGAAAGACCTGTTGACTGGTGAGTTTGATTTTGTACTTGACGAAATAAAACAGGTTTTGAGAGATTATGAAAAACTCGTTGAAAGAAATTTCGATGACAAAGATAAAATCAGATACAACCTGATTCAGCAATTACCAGTTGCCGGAATTAGCGGGCATCACAAAAAAGATGTCAGAAAATCTGCCATACAGTTTCGCATGCCGGGTTATCCTTATGTTCTTATTACTACCGACATATTAAAAGAAGGAGAAGACCTGCATGCTTATTGCAAAAACATCTATCATTATGGTATAGCCTGGAATCCTTCCGATATGGAACAAAGAACTGGTAGAATTGATCGGGTAGACTCAATGGCCTACAGATTGATTAAAGAAGTTGAAAAGAAAGGTTTAAGTGAAATTCCGTTTCATAACAAACTCCAGGTCTTTTATCCTTATTTGGCTGATACTCTCGAAGTAAATCAGATGATAAAGTTGTTTGACGGAATGGACAAATTCATTGAAATATTTTATAATGATCTATCAGCAACAATTGAGAAAAATTCAAAAGCCAATGTGGATGATATTGTTTTGGATATTCCTGAGCAGCGTAAAGGTCTTTTGAAATCAAAATATGATTATGACTCATTCTCCCAGTTCTATAATGGTGAAGAACTTTGCTTAAAAAGCGCAATTGGCACAACCTTCGATGAACTTTCTTTAAAACTGAATCAAATACTTTCAGAATTATTAAAATTTGAATACAAAGTAAAACCAGAGTTTGATTTTCATGATTTGGCTATTTCCGGTATTATGTCTGTTAACGACAGAAATGGGCCATTTAAACTTTATTTTAATCAGAAAGAACAACCAGGTCAATTCGAGTTTAAAATGAAATCGTTGTTAGGCAAAGTACAGTTACTTGGCAAAAAGTCCAATAAACAAAAACTTGAAGAAGAAATACAATTAAGAAGTGTTGGTGAAAAAATTGAATTAGAAATAAAAGAATCAAACTCATTCGCTTATCTTACTACCTCTGCTGGTTATTCAATAGCAATAAATGAAGTAGTGGATAAACTTATTAAACTGATCAAAATAACTGATGATATTGAATATAAGATAATTGGTACTGACGAAATTCCGGAATAATGGCAACAAACTTTCAATTCTTACAATCCGAATGGCCCGAGTTTTTCCAACGCTCAGCCAAAGCCGAAAAGTTAATGATTACCGATCCGCGCACTTCATTAACCTATGCCCGCATGGCTTTAGAACTGGCTGTTAATTGGATGTACGAAAACGACCCCGATTTGGAATTGCCATACGATACCTCTCTGAATTCCCTCATGAAACAACATGAGTTTAAAAATCAATTTGCTCACCGACTTTACAACGACATTGACATCATTCGCAAAGTAGGCAACCTGGCCATTCATAACAAGCCGGTTTCTGCTGTCGATTCAGAAAAAATAACCACCAACCTTTTCTATTTTGCAAAATGGTTTGCCAAATCCTACACCGAAACCGATGCAATTGAAGCAGGGCTGTTTAATTACGACATCATCCCCAAAGAAGGCGAGGCAGCTTTAAGTAAAAAACAACTCGCAAACCTTCAGCAGCAGTTCGATAAAGATTTAAAAAGCTCGCAGGAAGAACTAAAAAAGACCCTTGCACGCAACAAAGAGCTACTGGAAGAAAACGAACTACTCAAAAAGCAATTACAAGCGCAAGCAGAAAAATTTGAGGCGCAGAAAGAAATTGCCAACCACGAGGACGAAATAAAACACCCTCGTAACGAATACGAAACAAGGAAATACATCATTGATATTGCCTTGCGTGCTGCAGGTTGGGATTTGCAGGGAGTTAACGACAAGGAGTTCAAAGTGGAGCACATGCCCCTTTCAACCAACAAATCCGGAACCGGCTATGTAGATTACGTCCTTTGGAACGATGATGGAAAACCCCTTGCTTTGGTTGAAGCCAAAAAAACTCTGGAATCAGTAAAAAAAGGAGAAAACCAGGCTCAGTTGTATGCCGAAAGTTTAGAAAAAATGTTTGGTGTGCGCCCGGTAATGTATTACACCAATGGTTTTGAAACGTATATGTGGGACGACCAGTTTTACAAAAAATCCCGTCCCGTACATGGTTTCTATACCAAAAGCGAGTTGCAAACCATTTTTTACAGACGCCAGCACCGAAAAGACATTCGTAAACACGAAATAGATACCCTGATAGCAGGGCGTTCGTACCAAATGCGTTCCATCAAAAGTATTGCAGAGCATTTTTCAGGAAACGACAAAGCAACAGGCAAACTAATTGGAACCAATCACGGAGCCTTATTGGTTTTAGCAACAGGAACCGGAAAAACAAGAGTCTCCATTGCTTTTAGTAAATTGATGTTCGAGGCTAACTGGGCAAAACGCATCTTGTTTTTGGCCGACAGGGTAAGTCTGGTCAACCAGGCAAAAAGGGAATACACAAAACATTTGCCTGACCATTCCAACGTAAGTTTGTTGGAAGAAAAAGAAAATACCACCACCCGTTTGGTATTCTCCACCTATCAAACCATGATGGGCTTAATTGACGAACTAAAAGACGGCGAAGAGCACTTTTACGGCGTAGGCCATTTCGATCTAATTATTTTCGACGAAGCACACCGCTCCATTTATCGTAAATACCAGGCCATTTTCGAATATTTCGATGCCTTGTTCCTGGGCTTAACTGCCACACCAAAAGACAGCATCGATAAAAATACCTACGAAATTTTTGGCTTGGCCGATAAAAAGCCAACCGATGCCTATCCGTTTTGGGAAGCAGTAGAGAAAAAGCACCTGGTAGGTTATCGTAGTATCGAAGTGCCTACCAAGTTCCAGACCCAGGGCATCAAATACAAAGACCTTTCACCTGAAGAAAAAGAAGAATTTGAAAACGAAATACTCGATGGTGAGGAAGCAACAGGCAATGAAAGGGTTGATAAAAATGCCCTGAACAAGTGGCTGTTTAATAAAGACACAACCATAAAAACGCTGAATTACATCCTGAAAAATGGAATCAAAAAACGGGGTGGTGAAGAAATAGGGAAAACCATCATCTTTGCACGTAACCGCAAACATGCCGAATTCCTGAAAGACATGCTGCTTGACATGGATAAAGAGCAATACAGCAATGATTATGTAAAAGTAATCACCTACAAAGAAGAAAAAGCCGAAGAATTCATTCGTCGTTTTTGTGATGATGAAGTAGAGCGTCTGCCTCAAATTACTATTTCAGTTGACATGCTCGATACAGGAATTGATGCGCCAAGCGTAGTCAACCTGGTGTTTTACAAACCAGTAAAGTCATTTTCAAAATTCTGGCAAATGATAGGCCGTGGTTCCCGCTTGCGGCCAGATTTATTTGGCCCGGGAAAGGACAAAGATAAGTTCTTGATTTTTGATTTATGTGGCAATTTCGAATTCTTCGAAGAAAACCCCGAAGGCATTGAAACAGGCATTCAAAAAAGTCTTACCGAAATTATCTTTAACCTGAAACTACAACTGGCACAATACCTGAAAGATGGAAAGCTTCAGAAAAACGAGGAATTTCAGCAATACCGCACCAAACTACTGGATGAATTATATTCCGACATTGCAAACCTTGACAAAGACAGGTTTGACGTAAAAATGAAATTAAAAACCGTGCTCGAATACGGCAGCGATAATCGTGAACTGTGGAATCACCTGCAAAAGAAGGATGTTCAAACCATACAGGATGAATTAGCCATACTGGTAAAACCAGCAAAAGACGATACCGACTTAGCCCGTTTTTACGACAAGTTGTTATATACACTTATCTTAAAACGCATCGAAACACCGGTTTCCGAAGTATATTTTGATAAATATGTTGGCCAGATTTCAAGAGTAGCCAATCTCTCACAAAAGCTGTTAACGAAAACCTCCATTCCAAAAGTCAGGGAAAAAGAAGACCTGATAAAAATGCCCTTAGACGAAAACTTTTGGAAATTGGATGGCATTACCCATTTGGAAAACATTAGGTCAGGCTTGCGCGACCTCATAAAATACATCGACAGAGAAGACCAGAAATATGCTGTAACAGATTTTGAAGACACCTTATATGAAGAAAATGTCAAAATAAAAGATTATGTAGGTAATGAGCCTCCGGCAAGTTACGAAAGCCCGTTTAAAAACAACATTCACCGATTAGAAGAAATCATTCGAAAAAATCAGAACAACATCACCATAGGTCGCATTCGAAGCGGCCAGCAAATAACCAAAGAAGAATTACAATCATTGGAGTTGATGTTATTCAATGAAAAACTAAAAAAGGAAGAAATCGAAAAAGAATTAGGAAAGCAGTTAGACCTTACTAAATTCATCATTGAACTAACAGGCCTAAGCGAAGAACACGTTAACCTGGCCTTTGCCAATTTCATCAACACCTATCAATTAAATTCAGTACAAATTGAATTTCTGGAAACCATCAAACAATTCCTGACCAAAAACGGCAAAATAAACCCCATGAAACTATACGACTCACCATTTAAAAAATACCATAACCTTGGCATCGAAGGCGTATTCAACAACGAACAAACTGATAAGATTTTTGAGTTGGTAGAGAGGTTGAATGGGGTTACTAAAGGTGCATAATCTGTCCTTTTTGAAAATAGATTTAAATGCGCAACTATTGCAAAAACTGATATGTCTAGCCTTATACATATATAAATGGTGCTTCATTTTAGCCCCTGATGGTGCAAAAATCCGAGGCCTTTTTTTATAGTTCTGGTTTAGCTTGCGCAACCTGAACCCAAAATACAGAGAAGTTTACTCGCTTAGCTTCGTGAAATTGCCTTTGGCTAAGTTGCAACTTCGGACAATGCGAAGCATAAAAATTATTACCCTGGCTGAAAATATTGGGCTTTTATTTATAAGGATGGTTAGCAAGTAATGTTTTATACCACAAAATGCAGGATCAAGATACAAACTTCCCTGATGGTATTCACCCCAACGAAAAGGCCGAGGATATTAAAAAGTTACTTACAGGCACAATTTATACTATTACATAGGAGATAACCCCATGCATAGAAACAATCAACCTGCAAGAACCATTCTGTTTGTAAACAAGCTTGCTATCACATTTTTTGATCCAATGACATTCCTTTGTCTATATATGCGAACTCAGGAATTTGCTTATTCAAAAAATCAACAATTCTTTCTTTGGTGACATGTTGATCAAACAAATCATTAGCTCCTTTTAATATTTTTTGTGGACTAGCCTGACCATTTAGATCGGGTTTAATTACATTTATCATCGAAAAGCGATTATAAATAATCTCATCATCCTCTGAAAAAAACTCTTCGTATGCTTTTTCCCCGGAAGTATTAGTATCAAATAAATAAACGGGATATTTCTCTTGCTTTCCCTGTTGGAGTAAAGTGGCCTTTTCCTTGGCTTCTTGCTCGTTTGAACAATAATCAACATCCTTTTCTAAAGCATCAAAAAACGCACCCACAGTTTTTCGCATCGGAATTAGATCGTTTTCTGCAGATAATTGTGGCACAAATGTTTCACCAGTTTTACCAAGAACACATGCCAAAAGACACAAAGTACCTGATTCTACAGGGGTAACGAAGTAACGGTTAATGTCCTTTGGACAAACAATCGGCTGCTTTTTTTCGTACCTGTTAATATAGCTATTTAAAAGACTACCATTTGAAAAAGCTACATTGGCAAATCTGGCAGTAGTAATTTTAAACTTGTTTTTATAGGAAAAAATAATGTCTTCCATTATTTTTTTTGTTGCCCCCATAATGCTAACCGGGTTAGTAGCTTTATCTGTTGAAACACAGAAGAAAGATTCCGGAGGATTTTCATCCAATAATTTCAACAACTTATATGCATTGATAAAATTATTCTTGAACATCGCCTCAATAGCATATTCATCTTTCTCGCTTCGAACGTGCTTATGAGCAGCAAAATTTGCCACAATATCAAATGGGCCTTCATTTCTCCATATCTTTTTAAATATATCACTTGAGAAATCAATTGGATAAGTCTTAATTTCCGGAAGACTTTCGTAATCTGAGCTTCTAACATCACGAACCAACTCTGCAAGTCCATTTTCGCTAACATCAATAACATAAAGCCGTTTTATCTTAAAATGTAATAATTGCTGTATAAATTGCGACCCAATTGATCCTGCCCCACCAATAACCAACACAGACTTATTGTTCACTCTTGAAGCTATTTCAGATTTATGTTTTATCAAATCGTCTTGAAACAGGTTTTCCTTTCTGCCCGTTATTTCTTGTAGGGCTTTTGTAATTGTGGTTTTATTCATAAAAATTGTGGTTTTATTTATTTTTTTTAAATATCCAAGAGGGTCAAATTGATTTATGAAAAGCGGGGCAAACTTAATAAAAGTAGCTTCCTATGGCAAGTTATCTATGTTTTTCTTATGTTTCTTTTTACCAATCACTTATTTCAATTGATGTATAAAAAGATATTGGTGATAAGCAAATACTTCATAACCAGCCCATAAATTAACTCAGAATTTCCAATATTATTATTCGGATTATTCATTTTTATGATTAAAAAAGAGGTGTAATGTTGTTTCGTCAAGAATTCAACTTATTCATGAATAGAACCATAATTCTGTGATTCTCATTCTCAATAAATATAGCTAAACAAGCGTTTTCAGTTGAATTTATTATCTCACTTATTGTTAAAAAATAGAACATTTAACTATTCCTTAAAAAAAGCTATAAGAAATATTGATTTTCCATAGAAAGTTACTTGATAACTTGGCAGTTCTATTTCATTTATTACAATTGATACTTTTATACTAAGCCAGCTTGGAATATTGTAAAATAGAATTTCATGATGGCTTTGTATAATTGTAATGCTTGATGGCGAAGACATGATGGGGCTACAATAATTCATTGTACTGACACAAAAGGATATACAGCCAAATATACACTAGCGTCATGTCAAAGCTAATGTTTCTGGTGACAACACCTGGCAAGTGCACCAGGAGCTGTATCAAAACTAACTTTTGGTCGCTGTACTTCGGCAAGCTCAGCAACCAAGCCTATCGAAGTGCTCAATGACCCTCACTTTTAAGACTTTTACCTACGGTGAGGGCTTCGCCGTTGATACAGCCCCTAATTACCAGAAATATCAAATTTGACTTAACACTAGTAACTAAATGGTCTTTTGGTTAGCAGTTATTAGCAATTTAAGTTAGTAATATTGGTGATATTAATTCTAACACATTTGGTGCATGTGTAATACTTCTTCATCAAATACTTCCCCTGATAGTGCAAGAATGCTAGGCCTTTTCTTATGGTTCAGGTTTAGCTTGCACAACCTGGATCTAAAATACAGAGAAGGTTAGTCGCTTCGCTGCGTGAAATTGCCTTTGGCTAAGTTGCAACTTCGAACAATGCAAAGCATAAAAATTATTACCCTGGCTGAAAACGTTGGGCTTTTATTTATAAGGATGGTGAGCAAAATGTTCATTTTTAATATGGAGCACATGCGAAACATTTTGCCGAAAAATAATGCACCCCCCTGAAAACAAAAAAGTTGAAAAAATGTTTCCATTTCTTCAACCATTTCTGCGGAGAGGGGGGGATTCGAACCCCCGGTGCAAGTTTCCCCACACGCCGGTTTAGCAAACCGGTGGATTAAGCCACTCTCCCACCTCTCCAATAAAGCGTTGCAAAAGTAAAAAAATAGATTTCTATTACCAAAATTTTCGACAAAAAAACTCCAATGTTTTTTAAAGTAGTTGTCCATAAAAAAAAGCATACGCTCCCTTGCTAATAATATCAATAAATAAAAAACATTTATTCACAATCTTTCTGAATAGCAAATTTATTATCCATCCCCGCACAAGAAGCTCAAAGCATTGAAAATCAACACAGAAACACCCCACCACGAAATACTATTTTAATTCTCTAATAAGAAAAGTTTTTGCATAATATTTTATATCCAATTTTTTTTTAACTAAATTTAAACACGTTTTTAAAAAACCTAAATAAAATAACCAATTAAGTCTTGTAGTTTTAGGCTTTACAAATCAATTAACCTGAAATGCGCCAACTAAAAATAACTAAACAAGTTACAAATCGTGAAGCAGCTTCGCTGGACAAGTACCTCCAGGAAATTGGCAAAATAGAATTACTTACTGCTGATGAGGAGGTTGAACTTGCTCGCAGGATTAAGCAAAACGACTATCATGCCTTAAATAAGTTAATTAGGGCCAATCTTCGATTTGTCGTCTCGGTATCTAAACAATATCAAAACCAAGGACTTACGTTGCCCGATTTAATCAACGAAGGCAATATTGGACTAATTAAAGCTGCCAAGAGATTTGATGAAACCAAGGGATTCAAATTTATTTCTTACGCAGTATGGTGGATAAGGCAATCTATCTTGCAAGCATTAGCCGAGCAGGCAAGAATTGTCCGGCTTCCGTTAAATAAAATTGGGTCAATTAACAAAATAAACCAGGTTTTTGCTAAACTTGAGCAAGAATTTGAAAGAGCCCCCACACCTGAAGAAATTGCCAGGGAACTTGATATAGAAGCTGCTGACATTAAGCAAATTATCAACAATACCGGGCACCACGTTTCAATGGATGCGCCAATTAGTCAGGAGGAAGACAACAACCTGTACGACATAATGTTAAGCAAGGACAGCATTACTCCCGAAAGCGACCTTCTTAGAGAATCGCTTAACAAAGAAGTTGAACGCATTTTATCCACTTTAACCAATCGCGAAGCAGAAATCATCCGGCTTTATTATGGTTTAAACGGACGTAATGCGCTTACATTGGAAGAAATTGGTGAAAAGTTTGACTTAACAAGGGAAAGAGTACGCCAAATAAAAGGAAAAGTTATAAAAGTATTAAAATCAAGGAGCAAAATACTCCGCTCATATCTTTGATCTAGTGTTCACTAAAATTGGTTTATCAATGTTTTCATTTTTTTGAAGTCCGATTTTACTTCTGTAAATGAGTAATTTAAAAACCCAGGCAACTCATAGAAATCGTTCTTTTACCAGGCTTCCATCAAAAGAATTTGAAAATACGCTGAAATATTTGTATATTCAGGAGCTTTTATTAAAAATAGTAGAAACACAAAATTTATTTTTGGCATAAAATTAAATGAATTAAACATGGGATTATTTGACAAGCTTAAAGGCGAATTAATAGACATTATAGAATGGCTGGATTCGACAGACGACACAATGGTCTACCGTTTTGAACGGAGAGGCAACGAAATAAAAAATGGGGCACAACTTACTGTACGAGAATCGCAAGTAGCGGTTTTCATTAACGAAGGTGAATTGGCTGATGTTTTTCCTCCGGGAAGGTATCAATTGACTACCCAAAACCTACCTATTCTTTCTACTTTAAAAGGATGGAAACATGGTTTTAACAGCCCTTTTAAAGCTGAGGTTTATTTCTTAAATACCAAAAGGTTCACCAATCAAAAATGGGGAACACCAAATGTATTCTATATCCGCGATGCAGATTTTGGCAGCGTAAGCCTGAGAGCTTTCGGTACGTATACAATGAAAATTACCGATCCTGTAAAATTCATTAAAGAAGTAGCAGGAACATCAGGTGAGTTTACTACAGATGAAATTAAAGATGAAATGCGTAGCATGATAATAACGCGTTTTATTGATGCAATTGGTGAAAGCAAACTGGCTTTATTAGATTTTGCACAAAATTACAAGGACTTGTCTGAATTTTGCCAGGAAAAACTAGGAGAAGAATTCCAGGAATATGGTCTTGAAATTACAAAATTCCTGATTTCAAGTATTAGTCTGCCTGATGAACTTCAGAAAAGACTTGATGAAGGAACAGGCATGAATATGCTGGGAGATATGAACAAATACTCTCAAATGAAAGGAGCTGATGCAATGAGTAATGCCGCTAACAACACTGGTGGAAGTGGCGGAGGCATGGAAAACATGATGGGTATGGCCATGATGCAGCAAATGATGAACCAGCAACAGCAACAACAAAACCAGCAGAACCAGCAGGGGAATAATCCACCGCCTCCACCACCAGGTTCACAATATCATGTATCTGTCAATGGACAGCAAAGTGGTCCATTTGATTTGAATTCATTAAAACAATTGATCGCTCAAAACCAAATTACAAAAGAAACTTACGTTTGGAAAGAAGGAATGCCTAGCTGGCTGGCAGCAAGCCAGGTGCCTGAAGTGGCTGCGCTGTTTGGTGCAACACCACCTCCACCACCTCCACCACCAGCATAAGCATTTTCCAATTATAAAAACAATAGAGATTATATCATTTTGGTATAATCTCTAACTTTTTGTAATTAGTACACCTGAAATCAAATACATGATATTTTCATGATTTATAAAAGCCCAAAAAAGTTCAATCAAATCAAATTAAAATAATGGAAGAAAACCCAACAACTAGTTCAAACCAGGAAGAAATTGCATGCAGTAATTGTGGGGCTAAGCTCACTTTTGCACCCGGAACAGATAGCCTTAAATGCGAGTTTTGTGGAACCTTAAACGAAATAGCCATTGATGAGAAACTTAGAGAAGAAGCTCACCAAGAGATTGATTTCCACGCCTTTATAAACCAACAATCGGATACAGCCCCAAAAGTTGAAGTGCTTGTGTTAAAATGCGATGGATGTGGGGCACAAACCACCTTTGATCCTAATGTAATGTCTGGGAGTTGCGATTTTTGTGGAAGCCCGCTAGCATCAAAAGAAGGCCATAAGACCAGTTTAATTGAACCTAAAGGAATGCTCCCTTTTAAAATTAAAGATAAAGAAGGTGTTGATTTATACAAAACATGGCTTAGGAAGCTTTGGTGGGCACCAAACAAGTTAAAATCCTATGCCAGGCAAACTGAAAAACTAGCGGGCATTTACATCCCTTATTGGACGTTTGATTCAAGTACCACAACCAGGTACACAGGTGAAAGAGGCGACAACTACCAGGAAACAGAGCGTTATACAGAGAATGGGGAAGATAAAACAAGGACAGTTACCAAAACCAGGTGGCGAAGTGCCAGAGGAACTGTTTACAGAAACTTTGATGACGTATTGGTACCCGCAAGTCACACACTGCCAGTGAAATATGTAGACAGGTTAGAACCATGGGATTTAAACAACCTGGTACCTTACGACACCAAATACCTTAGCGGCTTTAAATCAGAAAGTTACCAACAAAGTTTAGAAGATGGTTTTTCCACTGCACAGGGTAAAATGAAAAATGTAATCAGGGAGGATGTTCGTAGGGATATTGGTGGCGACCACCAAAAAATCCACTCCATGAATGTTAACTTTGATGATGTTACCTTTAAACACATCCTACTTCCTATCTGGATTAGCGCCTACCGATACAACGAAAAAGTTTATCGTTTTATGATAAATGGAAGGACTGGCGAAGTGCAAGGTGAAAGACCTTATAGCTGGATTAAGATTACTCTGGCAGCACTACTTGTTATTGCAATTGCTGTAACAGCTTACTATCTGTATGATAAATATGGAGGATAAATAGTTTGAAAAGATTCATGAGATTGAAGAGATTGAGTAAAGGCAGAACATGCATCAATCTTCATTCAATCTCATTTCAATCTAAAAAATATCTTTTTTATGAGATCCTTTTCTTGATTTCTGCAGTTGCTTCTTCAAAACCAGGTTTCCCAAGCAAGGCAAACATATTCTTTTTATAAGCTTCCACTCCTGGCTGATCAAATGGGTTCACATCCAACATGTAACCACTTATACCACAAGCCTTTTCAAAGAAATAAATCAACTGTCCCAGGGAGAATTCATCAATTTTCCCTAATTCTATCCTGATATTAGGTACCCCACCGTCAATATGCGCCAGCTTTGTTCCTAACTCTGCCATTTTGTTCACATCATCAACGTTTTTACCAGCAAGGTAATTAAGGCTATCAAGATTATCATCATCAGAAGGCACCAATACTTTATGATTTGTAGTTTTTACTGACAAAACTGTTTCAAAGATATTTCGTAAACCTTCCTGAATATATTGCCCCATGGAGTGAAGGTCTGATGTAAAATCAACGCTTGCAGGAAAAATACCCTTATTTTCTTTGCCTTCGCTTTCGCCATATAATTGCTTCCACCACTCTGCAACAAAATGCAGTTTAGGATTGTAATTCACCATAATTTCGGTGGTTATATTTTTACTGTACAAGGCATTTCTAGCAGCTGCATATTTAGCGGCAAGGTTTTCTTCAACTGCTACCTCCGGCTTGGTATCTGAAGCCATCTCTTTTGCACCTTCAACCAGCTGAATGACATCAAACCCAGCTACAGCTATAGGCAACAAACCTACGGGTGTCAACACCGAAAAACGCCCGCCAACATCATCCGGAATTACAAAGGTCTTATATCCTTCTGTATCTGCTAATTCCCTTAAAGCACCCCTTGATTTGTCAGTTACAGCAACAATCCTCTTAGCCGATTCTTTTTTCCCAAATTTATTTTCCAAATCACTTTTTAACAACCTAAAAGCCAACGCAGGCTCAGTGGTGGTTCCTGATTTCGAAATAACAATTATGGCCCAGTTTTTATTTAAAAGATAGTTTTGCAACTCAAAAAGATAATCTTCGCTGATGTTTTGCCCTGCATAAACAACCTGAGTGCCTTCTTCAGATGGAGAATGAGCCCCAAAACTGTTCGACAAAGCATCAATAACCGCTTTTGCTCCAAGGTATGACCCTCCAATCCCAACAACTACAACAACATCGGCCAGTTGCCTTAGCTGATTAGCTGTTTCGTTTATCTCAGCCAGTTGTTCACCGGTAATTTCGTTTGGCAAATTAACCCAACCCAAAAAATCATTTCCTCTGCCTGTTTTTTCATGCAAAGATTGATTGCATTGAGGTGCCAATGCCATAAATTTGTCAATATCAGCCTGATTAACAAAGCTTGCTAATCCATCTAGTTCTAATTTTAATTTTCCCATTCTCCAAAATTTATAAAATAATGTGCAAAGATAAGGCTATCTTAGAAAAATGGTAACAAAAATTAGAAAAATTAACCCTTTAGTAAAATGGCAGGCAAAAGAAAAGGTGGCCAAAAAATCAGCCACCTGTATGAATTAAATCATTAAAACCATTAGCAACGCATCAAAAAATCAACCTTTAAAACTTATCAACCATTAAATACTACTCAAAAGGTATATTTGCTGCAATGGAATATCAAACTGCAATGAAAAATAAACTAATCTATTCCCCCATTCAAAATACTAACTAAAAATCACTAAATCCTTACAACAATTTTGATGAGTCGTTAACTATTAATTAGACGTTTGACTTGAGTTTTTCGTTGCGTTAAAACAAAAATAATTAACGTTTTTTAACAATCCGATCTTCAGATAAATAATGGAAGGGGCAACCAACATTATTAGAAAAATTAAAATCCCAAAAACACGCAGCTAACTGAAACACATAAACAAATAAAAATAAGGCTAATACCGAATGGTTATCATGTAACGGAAATTAAAATTCCCTAACATGCTAATTTTTCGGCATTATTCCCTTTGGTCATGAGAACGTTCACTTCGTTCTCTAAGTTATACTAAAGCCTTTTTAATTATCTTGATAGCAGTCTGGTATAAGAAGTTGCGGCAAAAACAGCTTTGGGGGCAAAAATGGTTTGAAAAACACCCCTTGCAAGCAGAAATACGAGTAAGGCCAACCATAAAGCATGATTTTCATAATTTGGTTTCAGTAAATAATATAAAGGAGCAAACACAAAAAGCGCTGAAAGCAGCATGGTATTACGCATTGCTTTTGAAGCGGTTACGCCAATATAAATCCCATCCCACAAATAAGATGCAAAGCTTAGCAGAGGGACAATTGCCACCCATATCAAAAAAGACTTTGCCCCCTGGATTATTTCTTCATTATCGGTAAAAACGAATAAAACAAGGTCGCCAAAAGCCATGTATGCAAGCGAGAAAATAACACTAAACCCCAACCCCCATAAAAAAACATATTTAACTGTCTTTTTCAACATTTTTTTATCACTCATTCCTAAAAATTTGCCACTTAAGGCCTCAGCAGCATGTGCAAAGCCATCCATGATAAAGGAGAACATCATAAGGTATTGTAACAATAGTGTGTTTACTGCCAGGATATTATCGCTAATTTTAGCACTTTCTGCTGTAAAAAATGAGAAAACGGATATCAACACAACTGTTCGTATAAAAATGTCGCGGTTCACGTTAAAAAAACGCTTTAATGCAACCCGCTCAAGAACTGTCTTTAATGAAAAGTGTTGAAATAATTGTTTGTGCTTTCTAAAAATCAGGTAACAAGTTACAAAAAAGCCCAAATATTGCGAAATTAAGGTGCCTAATGCAACCCCATTTGAAGCCATTCCTAGCTCATAAACAAAAATTAGGTTTAGCAATACATTTACTACATTTATCAAAATAGCAATATACATCGGAGTCTTAGCATCCTGCATACCAATCAACCATCCGGTAAGTGCAAAAAGTCCAATAGTAGCTGGTGCTGCATAAATACGGATATAGAAATACGTAGCTGCCAATTCCTCCACTTCCTGGCTCCCTTCAATAAAATAGAATCCAATTTGTTCAATCGGCACCTGAACAACAATTAAAAACAAACCACATAAAACAGCTATAAAAAGTGAACGGACAAGCAAATGCAATAATTCACTATTATCACCTTTGCCAAAAGCCTGTGCAGTAAAACCGCCCGTGCCCATTCTAAGGAAATTAAAACTAATGTAGATAAAATTGAAAATCATCCCACCCAGGGAAATAGCACCCAGGTATTTTTCTGAATCGAGGTGCCCCATGATGGCCAAATCGACCATTCCCAGCAATGGAATAGTGATATTGCTTATAATGTTGGGGATGGCAAGATTTAGGATTCGTTTGTTCATGCCAATATACGAAGCTTAACTTTTAAACCTCCATGAAACGCCAAAACGATAGGATGCTTCATTCATAGGGTGTTTATCCAGAATAAAGTAATACTTATCCTTGCTCAGAATATTCATCATGTTTTCATACTTAAAAAACAACAACACTGTTTTTATTCGTGCATTGATGAAAACATTAATGATAGGATACTCGCCAGTATATACACCCGAACCTGCCTGGTGAAATTGTCCGACTATAGGGTTATACCCATAGGACCTGAATTTTGAGTAGTAAGCAACATCAAAGCCAACCTGCGTTTCAATACTAAATTTTTCAAGAAAATGATCCAGATCAAAATAGGTGGTATTATAAAAACTCCATTCAGGCATACTGATTACATCTTCACCAAAATTTGGAGGCAATTGATAAACTACCTTGTTTTTTATAAAAAAACGGCCCAATTTAAAGTCCTTCTGCAACCTAATAGAGGTTAGGTTTAAAACTTCGCCAGTAAGCTGCTGAAAGAGTGCATTAGAATCGCAATAAATATAGTTGGTAGTTAACTTGGTTGCAAACTCACCTTTCAGCCTTATCGATGGAATGCTCAGCCCAGCTCTGATCTCCTGTTCATCAATATTAGAGAAAGTACTATCCCAGCTATAATGGTTCGATTCATAGTGTTCCTGAAAAAGGTAGGGGCTGTATTTTCTCAGTTTCAGTTTAAAATAAAAATCACTTTGTCGTTTGCCGATAATAATCCCTTTGCTTACCAACAAATCACCACCAAAGTTATCCGCCTTGTTAGATTTGCCAATCACATCACCTAAATAATAATAGGCTCTGGCATTAAAAATAAACATTTTTGTGCGTGCATCAAGGCTTGCTGAGAGTTTTATATTATTGTAGTTAGTTTCGTAAACCGAGGAATCTTTCATTGAATAATATTCAACATCTCCTTCAGTATTAACAGAATCTCTATGGGGTGCTAATATTGTATTAGTCCATTTAATATTTTCCATAGTACCACCTACAGTCAATCTTCCATTAAAATTAGGGCGATTTATTTCTTTTAATGTCCAATACAAGGAATTCTCAAGCTTTGCATACCTGATTGAATCCCTGGTTTCTTTCAATACCTTTCCGGCACTTAACTCTTGTTGATAAAATAGCGTATCATAATAACCTGTTTGTACACCTTCTTCACTGACAGTCGATTGCAGGGGGTCAGAATCAGCATATATTCTGTAATTATCATTATAGCTAAGCACATGGTTTATTCGCCCCAATTCCCTGAAAGTAGATTCGGTTGTGGTATCGTTTATGACAATTTTCTTTGTAAAGCCAAATTTATATTCTTGCGACAAGAAAAAGCTTCTGTCATAATAAACCGAAGAAGCGGTTGTAAGAAAAGGTTGTGCAAATTCAGGCTCTACAGGTGCTCCATCATCACCTAAATGATTAATCCCGCCATTTTCAAGCGTTTTGAATTTATTCCGGATAAACCCGGCATGCATAGAATACCTCTCGCCTATATAACTAACAAACGGATTCATAGAATGCTCCGAGATTTCTGAATTAGGGAATTCCCCAGCTGATGAAATCAGTTTATACCTTATACCTATGTTCCAGTTTTTATTAATGTTTTGTGTAAACAAAGCATACAACTGGTTTTCATTTTTCGATTTTGAGGAGGTAGTCCAGTGAATATTAAAATAAGGGGATTTTGAATGGTAAAAAACCTGGTTCTCCTTTGTAAAAACATACGGGCGGTAATTGTTATCAAAGATAAAATCTGTTTGGTCTTCCTCTTGTTGGCTAAAATAAATATTTGATTTCCAGGCACTACCAAGATTTCCCAACCAACTATTTGAAATACTGTATTTGCCAACCGGATTGTATATCTGGAAATTATTAATTGTTGTATCAAATTCATAGGGTTCAATTAAAAAGCCCTGTTTTAATTGCCAACCATAAAGTTCATTTTTAGTAGTATCCTCCTGCGCATTGGTCAGGAAATGAAAACTCAACAATAATGAAAAAAGCAGGATTGTTTTCCTCATCAACTCATATTTAGTGGCATTGCCTAAGTTTATGCATTTAATATTCACAAAGTGCATCATGCACGAAAATTGCAGACAAATCTACTTAAGATTGATTCAATAACAAAACAAAAGGCTGCCTAAAACAGGCAGCCTTATAAAATCTTAAAGTATTTTAACAATTACTCTTCTTTCTTTTCTTCTTCCGAAGTATCTTCTTTTTCGTCTTTCTTTTCTTCTTTAGTTTCCTCTACTTCGTCTTTTACTTCTTCAGTAGTTTCTGCAACCTCTTCAGTAGTCACTTCTTCAGCAGTTTCAACAACTTCATCCTTCACATCTTCTACTTCCTCTACAACTTCCTTCGTTTTCTTAGTTGTTTCAGTTTTGGCAGTAGTTGTTGTCTCATCAGAAGATTTCTTTCTACGAGAACGACGAGATTTTTTAGCCTTAGTATCTTTTTCAACCAACATGTTCTCGTTGTAGTCAACCAATTCGATAAAGCACATTTCTGCGCTATCACCTAACCTGGTTCCAGTTTTTAAAATTCTGGTATACCCACCCGGACGATCAGCAACTTTAACAGCAACTTCTCTAAACAGCTCAGTAACAGCATATTTGTTTTTTAGATAGCTGAACACTGTTCTTCTTGAATGTGTAGAATCATCTTTTGATTTAGTGATAAGAGGCTCAACATATACTCTCAAAGCCTTTGCCTTAGCAAGAGTTGTTTCAATTCTTTTATGTAATATCAACGAAGAAGCCATATTAGCCAGCATAGCCTTTCTGTGCCCACTTTTCCTGCCTAAATGATTGAATTTCTTTCTATGTCTCATTCCGATTACTCTTTGTCTAATTTATACTTACTAATATCCATTCCAAAAGTCAGATTCAAACCATCTAGCAGGTCATCCAACTCAGTTAAGGATTTCTTTCCGAAATTTCTGAATTTCAATAAATCAGTCTTGTTATAGACCACTAAATCACCTAATGTATCAACATCCGCAGCTTTCAAACAATTCAACGCTCTAACTGACAAGTCCATATCGACCAGTTTTGTTTTCAACATTTGGCGCATGTGTAATACTTCTTCATCAAATTCTTCATTTTCGTAACTCTCTTCAGAATCAATTGTAATCTTTTCGTCTGAGAATAACATAAAATGATAAATCAATATTTTAGCGGCTTCTTTTAAGGCTTCTTTAGGGTGAATAGAACCATCACTTTGAATGTCTATAATCAGTTTTTCATAGTCCGTTTTCTGCTCAACCCTGTAATTTTCAACTGAATATTTTACGTTCTTAATAGGTGTAAATATTGAATCAATAGCAATAACACCTAATTCAGAATCGTGCTTTTTATTTTCTTCAGCACCAACATAGCCTCGTCCCTTTTCAACAGTTAAGGTCATCTGTAGCTTAACATCTTGTTCCATTCTACAAATAACAAGGTCTGGGTTAAGCACCTCAAAGTTAGTTAAGAACCGATTTATATCATCAGCCCTAAATGTTTCCTGACCAGAAATGGTTAAAGAAACAACTTCGCTATTTTCACCTTCCACCTTTTGCTTAAGGCGTACTTGCTTTAAATTCAGGATGATTTCAGTAACATCTTCAACTATCCCTGTAATGGTAGAAAATTCGTGATCTACTCCCTCAATTTTTAGCGAAGTTATGGCAAACCCTTCCAGCGAAGAAAGTAAGATTCGCCTTAAGGCATTACCAATTGTAATTCCGTAGCCTGGTTCAAGCGGTCTGAATTCGAATGATCCTTTAAAATCATCCGCTTCAAGCATGATTACCTTATCAGGTTTCTGAAAAGCTAAGATTGCCATATAGTATTAGTTAATTTTTATTTAGAATAAAGTTCTACGATCAATTGCTCTTTAATGCTTTCAGGAATTTCAGAACGTTCTGGGACATTCATGAATTTTCCTGTTAATAAGCCATTGTCCCACTCCAACCAAGAATATTGGCTAGCTCTTGATGAGGCCAACGAGTCGGTTATAGCTTCAAGTGATTTAGATTTTTCACGGATGCTTATGATATCACCTGGTCGAACTGAGAAAGAAGGAATATTTACAATTTCTCCGTTAACAGTGATATGACGGTGTGATACCAACTGACGGGCACCTGCTCTAGTAGGAGACAGCCCTAATCGGTAAACAACATTATCAAGACGTCTTTCTAACAATTGTAACAACACCTCACCAGTAATACCTTTACTACGTGATGCCTTATCAAATAAGTTAGCAAATTGTTTTTCTAAAACACCGTAAGTATATTTTGCTTTTTGTTTCTCTTTAAGCTGAAGGGCATATTCAGAAACCTTTCTTCTTCTTTTGTTGGCACCATGCGTGCCTGGAGGATAATTCTTTTTATCTAAAAACTTATCTGCTCCGTAGATAGCTTCACCAAATTTTCTTGCAATCTTTGATTTTGGTCCAATATATCTTGCCATTGCTCCTTAATTTCTATTATTAATATTAAACTCTTCGCCTTTTTGCTGGCCTGCAGCCATTATGTGGTAATGGGGTAACATCCATTATTTCGGTTACTTCAATACCAGCACCGCTAATAGCTCTAATAGCAGATTCTCTGCCATTTCCAGGACCTTTTACATATACTTTAACTTTTCTTAGTCCAAGGTCATATGCAGTCTTTGCACATTCCTCAGCAGCAACCTGGGCAGCATACGGAGTATTCTTTTTAGAACCTCTGAACCCCATCTTTCCAGCTGATGA
Source organism: Bacteroidales bacterium (assembly GCA_050291445.1). Lineage (GTDB taxonomy): Bacteria > Bacteroidota > Bacteroidia > Bacteroidales > NBLH01 > NBLH01. The sequence goes on from JBNKJW010000241.1 coordinate 38,243, forward strand.
CCAGGAAATTACCTGTCCAACATTATTTGTTAAAGATATAATAATATTATTAAACGACGAATGTATGTGCGCCTGTCCTAATGGTTCTATCTTAACAACACGTTTTTTAGAAGCTTTTGTCTTTTTCGCCATGATTACTTATTATTTAACCGCTTTTTTCTTATTTGCAATAGTTTTTCTACGTCCCTTTCTGGTTCGGGCGTTGTTTTTAGTTGATTGTCCTCGTAATGGCAGGCCAATTCTGTGACGAATACCACGGTAACAACCAATATCCATAAGCCTTTTGATGTTCATCTGCACTTCTGAACGAAGTTCACCTTCAACCTTAAACTCATCATTAATAACATTTCTGATCTCGGCTTTTTGATCATCAGTCCATTCTTTTACCTTGATGTTCTTATCAACACCTGCTTTTTCCAAAACCTTTTCCGCAGTACTTCGGCCTATACCAAAGATATAGGTTAATGCTACCGCGCCTCTTTTATTATCCGGAATATCAACTCCAACTATTCTTGCCATATAATCTAAAAAGTTTAATATTAAAAATTAACCCTGGCGTTGTTTAAATTTTGGATTCTTTTTGTTTATCACATAAAGTCTCCCTTTTCTTTTAACAACTTTACAATCAGCTGAACGCTTTTTAACTGATGCCCTAACTTTCATTTTTCTAAAGTTTATTTGTATCTAAATGTAATCCTACCTTTAGTTAAATCATAAGGCGACATCTCAACTTTCACCTTGTCTCCAGGTAAGATTTTAATATAATGCATTCTCATTTTTCCTGAGATATGAGCAACAATAACATGTCCATTCTCAAGTTCAACACGAAACATTGCATTTGACAATGCTTCTTTTATAACTCCATCTTGCTCTATAGATGCTTGTTTGGCCATATAAATCTATTTGTTTCTAAGTACTTCTTCAACAAATTCAAAGGACGACAAAATATCCGCTTTACCTTGATCAACAGCAACTGTATGTTCAAAATGAGCTGATGGTAAACCATCTCTGGTTTTTATTGTCCAACCATCTTCCATTTGGTAGATTTCTTTCTTTCCCAGGTTAATCATTGGCTCAATTGCTAAAACCAATCCTTTTTTTAACTTAATTCCACTACCGCGTCTACCATAATTTGGCACTTCTGGTTTTTCATGCAGTTTCTTTCCTACCCCGTGTCCAACCATTTCTCGTACCACCGAATATCCATTACTCTCGCAATGACTTTGAACAGCATAGCCAATATCGCCAAGCCTACTGCCAACCACAGCTTTTTCAATCCCTTTATAAAGTGATTCTTTTGTAACTTCTAAAAGTTTTAGAACTTCAGGTTTTATTTCACCTACAGTGAAAGTGTACGCCGAATCACCATAATAATTATTCATTAAAACTCCACAATCAATCGAAACAACGTCACCGTTCCGAAGTTCATAATTTGACGGAATCCCATGCACAACTGTATCGTTTATAGAAATACAAAGTGTATTTGGATATCCATGGTAACCCAAGAAACCTGGTTCTCCACCATTGTCTCTTATAAATTCTTCGGCTATTTTATCAAGTTTTAATGTAGACACACCTGGCTCAACTAGTTTAGCCATTTCGCCATGTGTTCTGGCAACCAACATATTACTTTTGCGAAGTAATTCTATCTCGTCAGCTGTCTTATAATATATCATTAAACAAAGAACGTTTAAAATTCAAATTAAATAGAAGAGACTGCACCACCTGCGCGGCCTTTAATTCTTCCAGATTTCATTAATCCATCGTAATGACGCATTAACAAATGACTTTCAATCTGCTGCAATGTATCTAACACAACACCAACTAAAATAAGTAATGATGTGCCACCAAAAAATTGAGCAAACTGATTATTTACTCCAGCAATCATAGCAAAAGCTGGCATAATAGCAACCAAGGCAAGAAAAATAGATCCTGGTAAAGTTATTCTTGACATCACTGAATCAAGATATTCTACCGTTTTTTTACCAGGTTTAACACCAGGTATAAAACCTCCATTCTTCTTCATATCATCCGCCATTTGGGTTGGATTAATAGTTATTGCAGTATAAAAATAAGTGAATAATACTACCATCGCTCCAAATGTAAAGTTATACCAAAAACCTGTCATATCAGCAAAAGCAGCTGCTACACCTTGGGTAGTTTCAGTATCAAACTGCGCAAACATTAAAGGAATAAACATTAGTGCCTGTGCAAATATAATTGGCATTACACCCGCAGCATTTACTTTTAATGGAATGTACTGACGCACACCACCATACTGTTTGTTACCTACAATCCTTTTTGCATACTGTACTGGTATTCTCCTGGTTCCTTGTACCAATAAAATACTCGCTGTAAAAACAAAAAACATAATTACGATCTCAACCAAGAAAGCAACTAGTCCTCCTCCTGATTGTTCAATTCTAGCACCAAATTCAGCAAATAAAGCAAAAGGTAATCTTGCAATGATACCAATCATAATAATTAATGAAATACCATTCCCAATTCCTTTATCAGTAATCTTTTCGCCTAGCCACATTACAAACATAGTACCCGAAACAAGGATGACTATTGAAGTTATCCAAAAGAAAGTACTATTATTAACAATGGCTGTTGGTGATTGAGCATATACATTTGCTAAATAACCAGGTGCTTGTCCTGCAGTAATTATTACTGTTAAATATCTGGTAATTTGATTTATTTTTTTTCTGCCACTTTCGCCTTCACGTTGCAACCTTTGAAAATAAGGGATAGCCATCCCTAATAATTGAATAACAATTGAAGCCGAAATGTAAGGCATGATTCCCAAGGCAAAAATCGAAGCTTTTGAAAATGCACCACCAGAAAACATATCTAAAAGTGACATAATCCCACCTTGAGATTGTCCTTTTAAGCCTGCTAAAGCATTTGGATCTACCCCTGGAAGAACAACATGTGAACCCAGACGGTATATAAGAATAAAACCTATAGTAGCAAAGATCCGGTTGCGCAGATCTTCAATTTTATAAATATTCTTTAATGTTTCGATTAATCCCTTCATCAAATTATAATTTTACGGCTGAACCTTTAGCTTTTTCAATAGCATCAATTGCTGACTTTGAGAAAGCGTGTGCTTTAACTTCCAATTTTTTTGTAAGAGTACCATTACCAAGAATTTTAACCAAATCTCTTTTCTTAGCAATGCCAGCTTCTACAAGAAGTTGGATGTCAATAGTTTCAACACCTTTCTTATCAGCTAACTCTTGAAGAACACTAACATTAACAGCTTTGTATTCTTTTCGGTTTATATTTTTGAAACCAAACTTAGGTACACGACGTTGCAAAGGCATCTGTCCACCTTCGAAACCAACCTTTTTTGAGTAACCAGAGCGTGATTTTTGTCCTTTATGACCTCTTGTAGAAGTACCGCCTTTTCCTGAACCTTCTCCACGTCCAATTCTCTTACGGTTTTTTACTGAACCCTCAGCCGGTTTTAAATTACTTAAATCCATTGTAAATCAAATTATCTTTGTTATACTTCTTCGACAATTACCAAGTGGTTAACTTTCTCAACCATACCTTTAATCTGAGGTGTTGCATCGTGTTCAACAACGGAATTCATTTTCCTCAAACCTAAAGCTTCTAATGTTTGCTTTTGCCTTTTGGTACTTCCGATTTTACTTTTTATCTGTTTTATTCTCAGCTTTGCCATCTTTCAATTCTGTTAACCATTAAAAACTTTCTCAAGAGGTACATTACGATGCTGTGCAACAGTTAATGCATCTCTCATTTCCAATAAAGCATCCATCGTTGCCTTTACAAGGTTGTGAGGATTTGAAGAACCTTTTGATTTTGCTAAAACATCAGTTACACCAACACTTTCTAATACAGCGCGCATTGCACCACCAGCTTTTACACCAGTACCATGCGATGCTGGTTTTAATAAAACTTTTGCACCACAATATTTTGCGCTTTGCTCGTGTGGAATAGTACCTTTATAAATTGGTACTTTCACCAAATTCTTTTTAGCATCTTCAACACCTTTTGCAATAGCTGTGGTTACCTCATTAGCTTTACCTAAACCATACCCAACGATACCGTTTTCATCACCTACAACAACTATAGCGGAAAAACTAAAAGTTCTACCACCTTTTGTTACTTTAGTAACCCTTTTGATAGCAACTAACCTGTCTTTTAACTCTAAATCGCTGGTTCTAACTTTTCTTATATTTGTAGACATAATGCTTTAAAATTTTAGTCCGTTTTCTCTGGCTGCGTCAGCTAATGATTTAACCCTACCATGGTATAAATAACCTCCACGGTCAAAAACCACCTCGTTGATTCCTGCAGCTGATGCTTTTTCTGCTACAGCTTTACCTACAAGGGCAGCTTGTTCTTTTTTGTTGATGTCTTTTTTCTCAGCAATCTCTTTTATCAGAGATGAAGCTGCAGCTAAAGTTTTTCCATTAACATCATCAATAACCTGAACAAAAATATTCTTGTTACTACGATAAACTGACAATCTTGGTTTTTCAGACGTTCCAGAGATTTTCTTTCGGATTCGTCTCTTTATTTTATTTCTTCTTTCCTGTTTCGCTAAGGCCATAATTCAATATTTTTACCTATTAACTAGCAGCTGCTTTACCAGCTTTTCTACGTAACTGTTCTCCAACAAACTTAATACCCTTTCCTTTGTAAGGCTCAGGCTTTCTAAATGATCTGATTTTTGCAGCAACTTGTCCAAGTAATTGTTTATCAGCACTTTTCAAAGTAATGATAGGATTCTGACGCTTCTCTGTTACTGCTTCGACCTTAACTTCTGGTGGAAGCTCAAGATAAATTGCGTGCGAGTATCCAACGGCTAATTCAAGTAACTGACCAGTAGATGTTGCCCTGTAACCAACGCCAACAAGTTCTTGCTTAATTTCAAATCCTTTTGAAACTCCTTCAATCATATTGTTAATCAATGAACGATATAAACCATGCATTGATTTATGACGTTTTTGCTCTGTTGGCCTAATCAAGGTTAATGTTGTTCCTTCAAGTTTTAGTTCAATGTCAAGATCAACCTTTTGAGTTAACTCTCCCACCGGACCTTTGGCTTCAACAACATTATCTTTTGTTATGTTAACCTTTACTCCTGCCGGAATTTCTATTGGTAATTTTCCTATTCGTGACATTCCTTTTTTCTATTAATAAACATAACACAAAACTTCACCACCCACATTTAAATTACGGGCTTCTTTATCTGTTATCACACCTTTTGAGGTCGATAAAATTGCTATTCCTAAACCATTAAGAACACGTGGAAGTTCATCAGCACCTGTATACTTCCTTAAACCAGGTTTACTAATTCTTTCAATTTTCTTAATAGCAGAAACTTTGCTCTTTGGATGATACTTTAAAGCAATTTTTATAATACCTTGCTTATCATCATCAACAAACTTGTAACTAAGAATATATCCTTTATCGTGTAATATTTTAGTCATTTCTTTTTTAAGGTTTGATGCAGGTATTTCTACTACTTTATGTCCTGCCATCACTCCATTTCTAATCCGAGTAAGATAATCTGCAATAGGATCTGTCATTTTCTTTCAATTTAAATATTACCAACTCGCTTTTTTAACACCAGGTATTAAACCATTCGCAGCCATTTCGCGGAAGGTAATCCTGCTAATTCCAAATTGTCTAATATATCCTTTTGGACGACCTGTTAATTTACACCTGTTGTGTAAACGAACCGGAGATGCATTTTTAGGTAATTTTTGTAATGCTATGTAATCACCTTCTGCTTTTAATTTAGCCCTTTTCTCAGCAAATCTATCAACTAGTTTTTGCCTTTTTACCTCGCGGGCTTTCATTGATTCTTTTGCCATCTTATTTCTTATTTACATTTTTAAAAGGTAAACCAAATTCTCTTAATAATGCGAATCCTTCTTCATCCGATTTTGCTGAAGTCACAAAAGTAATATTCATTCCCAGAATTTTACTTACCTTATCGATATTTATTTCAGGAAATATAATTTGTTCCTCAATACCTAAAGTATAGTTACCTTTTCCATCAAACTTCGAATTAATTCCCTGGAAGTCCCTTACTCGTGGTAAAGATACAGCGACCAAACGCTCCAGAAATTCATACATTCTTTCTCTTCGTAGAGTAACTTTAACACCAATAGGCATTTTTTTCCTAAGCTTAAAGTTAGAGATGTCTTTCTTAGATAAGGTTGCTATGGCTTTTTGCCCAGCAATATCGGTCAATTCAGCTATAGCAGTATCTAATAGTTTTTTGTCAGCTACAGCCTGTCCAACACCTTGGTTCAAAATAATTTTCTCCAATTTTGGAACTTGCATAATGCTCTTATATCCAAACTCTTTTTTCAAGCTTGGTATAATTTCTTCTTTATACTTATTTCTAAGATTAGGCGTGTAGTTCATTACTTAATCTCCTCATTTGATTTTTTAGAATATCGTACCAATTTACCGCTGTCATTTAACCTTCTACCAATTCGGGTGGCCTCGCCACTAGATGGATCAACAACAGCTATATTTGAAATATGTATTGGAGCTTCTTTTTTAACAATACCACCATTTGGATTTTCGGAATTTGGTTTTGTATGACGAGAAACCATATTTACACCTTCAACAATGGCTTTATTTTTTTTTCTATCTACTTCCAACACCCGGCCTTTTTTATCCTTGTCCTCACCAGTGATGACAATGACCATATCGCCTTTCTTTATATGTAACTTCTTTTGCATAGGAATTATATTTTCAAATTAAAGAACTTCAGGTGCTAAAGAAATAATCTTCATATTCTTTGCCCTTAACTCTCTGGCTATAGGGCCAAATATCCTTGTTCCACGCATCTCATCAGCATTGTTTAGCAACACTACTGCGTTATCGTCGAACCTTATATATGAACCATCAGCTCTTCTAACTTCTTTTTTTGTTCTAACAACAATAGCCTTGCTAACAGTTCCTTTTTTTACTTCACTAGAAGGAATTGCACTTTTTACAGAAACAACTACCATATCACCTAATGAGGCATACCTTTTTTTAGTACCACCTAAAACCCTGATTACCAAAACCTCTTTTGCTCCGCTATTATCAGCAACTGCTGTTCTTGATTCCTGCTGTATCATAACTATTTAGCCCTTTCAATAATTTCGACAAGTCTCCAACTTTTACTTTTACTCAAATGCCTGGTTTCCATTATTTTAACGAAATCACCAACATTGCATGTATTTTCTTCGTCGTGCGCCATAAATTTTTTGGTCTTGTTGATGAATTTTCCATATATAGGGTGTTTCATCCTTCTGCTTACCAAAACTACAATGGATTTATCCATTTTATTGCTCACCACAGTACCCAAACGTTCTTTACGTAGATTTCTTTTTTCCATGATCAGTAATTAACTTTCTTTGTTTTCCAATTCTCTCTTGCGTATCTCAGTATTCAACCTAGCAATCATTTTTTTTGATTCACCAAGTTTGTTTGGATTATCAAGCGGAGATACTGCATGGTTTAACCTCATACGAACCAATAATGATTTCTCGTCTTCGAGCTTTTCAATCAATTCTTTTGCTGTTAATTCTCTTATTTCAGAATTTTTCATCTGTATACTTTTTATATTTTTCAACTGTCAAAGGGAGCCTTAAAAATCTTAACACCCGGGACATTGGCACTTTAGTTAGATCAATGCTTTAATCAATTAAAGCTTCATCAAAATCATGTCGCACTACAAATTTTGTAGTAATTGGCAATTTTTGTGCAGCCAAGCGCAATGCTTCTTTTGCTATGTGATAAGGTACACCTTCTGCCTCGAATAAAATCCTTCCGGGCGTTACCCTGGCAACCCATAATTCAGGAGCACCTTTACCTTTACCCATTCTAACCTCTGCAGGCTTCTTGGTAACTGGTTTATCAGGAAAAATTCGAATCCAAATCTGACCTTCCCTCTTCATATATCTTGTAACAGCTTGTCGGGCAGCCTCTATTTGTCTTGCCGTAATCCACGTACTCTCTAAAGCTTTAATTCCGAAAGAGCCAAATGCCAATGTGTTACCACGCTGAGCATTACCTTTCATACGCCCTTTTTGCTGCTTTCTGTATTTTGTTTTTCTTGGTTGTAACATAACACACTAAAAATTAAAATCTATTTCCTGCTACGCTTTTTAAAGCCGCCTTTTTGTTGTCTTTGATTTTTTACTCCAAAATTTGGTGATAAATCACGTTTTCCGTATACTTCTCCTTTGAAGATCCAAACTTTGATTCCGATAAGACCAACCTTTGTTAAAGCTTCGGCTAAATGATAATCAATATCTGCTCTAAAAGTATGCAACGGAATTCGTCCCTCTTTGTAAGTTTCAGAACGGGCCATCTCAGCTCCATTCAATCTACCAGAAACCAAAACCTTAATACCACCAGCACCCATTCTCATTGAAGAAGCAATTGCCATTTTAATAGCCCTACGATAAGCAATATTCCCTTCAATTTGCCTTGCGATGTTAGCTCCAACAAGAGTAGCATCAAGCTCGGGTCGTTTAATTTCAAAGATATTGATTTGGACTTCTTTCTTGGTTATTTTCTTTAACTCTTCTTTCAGCTTATCAACTTCCTGACCGCTTTTTCCGATAATAATACCGGGACGAGAAGTGTGAACAGTTACTGTAATCAGTTTCAAAGTACGCTCAATTACAACTTTTGCTACGTTTGCCTTGGCTAAACGTACCTTAAGGTACTTTCTGATTTTGGTATCTTCTACAAGTTTTGTGGCATAGTTGTTTCCACCAAACCAGTTAGAATCCCATCCTTTTATGATTCCTAGCCTATTGCTTATCGGATTAACCTTTTGTCCCATCTACTCTGAAATTTGTTTGCTTTCTAAAATAATTGTAACATGATTCGATCTTTTTCGAATTCTATGCGCCCTTCCTTGTGGAGCTGGCCTTAATCTTTTCAAAACTCTTCCTGAATCAACAAAAACTTCTTTTACAAAAAGATTAGCATCTTCCATTCGAACTCCTTCATTTTTGTTTTCCCAGTTTGAAATTGCTGACAACAGTAATTTCTCTAATCTTCGAGAAGCTTCTTTTGGACTAAATTTAAGCACATCCAGTGCACGTTTTACTCCTTCGCCACGAACTAAATCAGCAACCAGCCTCATTTTTCTCGGCGATGTTGGACAGTTTTTTAAAACTGCATAGTATTTCGTTTTTTTAGCCTCTTTTATTGCTTCTGCTCGGTTATGTTTTCTTGCTCCCATTGCTTAAATCATTTTCTTTTGGAACCTTCTTTATTTCTTTTTGTTTCCTGCATGCCCTCTAAACATTCTGGTTGGAGAAAACTCACCCAATTTATGACCTACCATGTTTTCAGTAATATAAACAGGGATAAATTTATTCCCATTATGCACTGCTATGGTATGTCCAACAAAATCAGGAGATATCATTGAACTTCTTGACCAAGTTTTGATAACTGATTTCTTCCCGCTTTCGTTCATTGCTAGAACTCTTTTCTCAAGCTTGTAATGTATAAATGGGCCTTTTTTTAGTGAACGACTCATAATTCAACGTATCAAAGGATTATTTTTTTCTTCTTTCTACAATATACTTATTAGATGCTTTCTTTTTAGCTCTGGTTTTGTAACCTTTTGCTAACAAGCCTTTTCTAGAGCGTGGATGTCCTCCTGATGAACGACCTTCGCCACCACCCATTGGATGATCAACCGGGTTCATTGCTACACCACGTACTCGCGGACGACGACCTAACCAACGGCTTCTACCAGCTTTACCAGATTTCTCTAACGCATGGTCAGAGTTTGATACTGAACCGATAGTAGCTTTACATGTAACAAGTATCATTCTTGTTTCTCCTGATGGCATTTTTACAATTCCATATTTACCATCTCTTGATGTCAATTGAGCATAAGAACCCGCGCTGCGTGCAATAACACCACCCGCACCAGGTCTCATTTCAATGTTATGTATAACTGTTCCTAAAGGAATGTCGCTAAGATACAATGAGTTTCCAACTTCTGGTGCTACTTTTCTTCCAGCATTAACTTCTTGTCCAACTTCTAATCCATTTGGAGCAATAATATATCTTTTCTCACCATCTGCATATACTAAAAGTGCTATCCTTGCAGATCTGTTTGGATCATACTCAATAGTTTTCACTTTTGCAGGTATTCCTTCCTTATCTCTTGCAAAATCTATAACCCTGTATTTTTTCTTGTGTCCGCCTCCAACGTTGCGAACTGTCATTCTACCAGAATTATTACGTCCACCATTTCTCTTTTTTGAACGCAGCAATGACTTTTCAGGGCTTTGAGACGTAATGTCATCAAAGGTTCCTGCTACTTTCCCTCTTTGTCCCGGAGTGGTCGGTTTAATTTTTCGTACAGCCATTTTTCTTAAATATTGCTATAAAAATCTATTGTATCTCCCTCAATCAATGTTACGATTGCTTTCTTGTATGCCTTTGAGCGACCATGAACGATACCAGTTTTAGTATATCGTGATTTGGTTTTTCCAGCATATACCATTGTATTTACAGAATCAACGGTAACATTGTACATACTCTCAACAGCTTTCTTAATCTGAATTTTGTTTGCATCCTTATTGACAATAAAACCAAAGCGATTCATTGCTTCGCCCTGTTTTGTCATTTTTTCAGTTATAATCGGCTTTATTAAAATATCCATCACTAAAATGTTTTTTCAAGAACATCAATTGAACTCTCAGCAATGATAAGTGCTTTTGCGTCAAGGATGTCATAAGTTGTTAATTCTGAAACTGTTACAGTCTTGGCACCCTGTAAATTTCTGGACGACAAATATATGTTTTTATTTGCATCTGTTAAAACTAAAAGTGATTTTTTATCAGCAATTTTTAAATTATCTTTAATTGCCTTGTATTCTTTAGTTTTTGGTGCATCGAAATTAAAATCTTCAACTACAATTAAGCTTTCTTCTTTAAGTTTGTATGCGATGGCAGATTTTCGTGCCAATTGCTTCATTTTCTTATTTAACTTGAAACTATAGTCTTTTGGTCGAGGGCCAAAAACTCTACCACCACCTCTGAAAAGTGGGTTCTTAATACTACCAAATCGTGCTGTTCCTGTACCTTTTTGTTTCTTAAGTTTCTTAGTACTTCCAGATATCTCGGCTCTTTCTTTCGCTTTGTGGGTACCTTGACGGTTATTTGCCATGTATTGTTTTACATCTAAATAAATGGCATGATCATTTGGTTCAATCCCAAAAATTGAATCGTTAAGATTTACTTGTCGGCCTGTATCTTCACCTTTTATATTGTATACTTTCAGTTCCATTACTTCTCAACAATTATATATGAACCTTTCGGCCCCGGAACGGAACCTTTAACTACTAATAAATTATTCTCTGGTATAAGTTTCATCACTTTTAAGTTAAGTACCTTAACCCTGTCTCCACCAGTTCTTCCGGCCATTCTCATGCCTTTAAATACTCTTGATGGATACGATGATGCGCCTAATGACCCAGGAGCTCTGTTTCGATTGTGCTGGCCATGTGTTTGGTCTCCTACCCCTCTAAAACCATAACGTTTAACAACACCCTGAAAACCTTTTCCTTTGCTAACTCCAACAACATCCAACCAGGTATCATCTTTGAAATAATCTACTGTGATTACATCACCTGGTTTCCAGTCTTTTACAAAACCTTTAAGCTCTATAACTTTTCTTTTAGGTGTTGTTTTAGCTTTTTTAAAATGCCCTTGTTCAGCTTTTGTTGTGTGCTTTTCTTTTTTCTCATCAAAAGCTAGCTGAACTGCATTGTAACCATCTGTCTCTTCAGTCTTGATTTGGGTTACAGTACAAGGCCCGACTTCTATAACAGTGCATGGAATATTTTTTCCCTCGGCACTGAAAACGGATGTCATCCCGATTTTTTTTCCTATTAAACCTGGCATCTTTTATTAATTTAAATGCTTTTACACTTTAATTTCTACTTCAACTCCACTTGGCAGCTCTAATTTCATTAAAGCATCAATCGTTTTGGGGGTTGAGCTATAAATATCAATCAACCTTTTGAATGATGATAGTTGAAATTGTTCACGTGACTTTTTATTCACGAAAGTCGATCGCAATACAGTAAATACTCTTTTATGAGTAGGTAATGGTATAGGACCGCTAACAACTGCACCTGTCGCCTTCACAGTTTTCACAATTTTTTCAGCTGAATTATCAACTAAATTGTGATCATAAGATTTTAACTTTATGCGAATCTTCTGACTCATGAGATTATTTTATTATTCTGTTTTACCCATATTTGATTCAATAACTTCTTTTGCAATACCTTCTGGTACTGCTTCGTAGTGTGAAAACTCCATTGACGAAGTTGCACGCCCCGAAGAGATAGTTCTAAGCACTGTAACATATCCGAATTTTTCTGATAATGGTACTTTTGCTTTTACTACTCTAGCGTTTCCTTTACTTTCCATTCCTTCAATCTGACCTCTTCTTTTGTTGAAATCAGAAATAATGTCACCCATATATTCTTCAGGTGTAACTACTTCAGCAGACATAATTGGCTCAAGAAGAATTGGCTTAGCTTTAGCACCTGCAGTTTTAAACGCCATTTTGGCAGCTAATTCAAACGATAATTGATCAGAATCTACAGGGTGAAACGAACCGTCTAATAATGTAACCTTCAAACTATCAATAGGATAGCCTGCTAAAGGCCCATTAGACATTGCGTCTTTAAAACCTTTTTCTACCGATGGTATGTATTCTCTTGGTATATTACCACCCTTGACCTTATCAATAAATTGAAGACCAACATGTCCTTCATCAGCTGGACCAACAGTTACAATGATATCCGCAAATTTTCCACGTCCACCAGTTTGCTTTTTGAATACTTCTCGATGCTCGATAGTCTTAGTAATTGTTTCTTTATAAGCAACTTGCGGAGCCCCCTGATTGCATTCAACTTTAAACTCTCTTTTCAACCTGTCGATTAGAATTTCCAGGTGAAGTTCACCCATTCCGCTAATTACTGTTTGTCCTGTAGCGTCATCTGTTTTGATTTGAAAAGTAGGATCCTCTTCAGCCAGTTTGCTTAAAGCAACACCTAATTTATCTAAATCTTTTTGAGTTTTTGGCTCAACTGCTACACCAATTACCGGATCAGGAAAGGTCATTGACTCAAGCACAATTTGCTGTCCTTCAGAACACAAAGTGTCGCCTGTACGTATATCTTTAAAACCAACTGCCGAACAAATATCACCCGCCTTAATTTCTTCCATCGGGTTTTGCTTGTTGGCATGCATTTGGTATAATCTTGAAATTCTTTCTTTTTTTCTTGTGCGGGGATTGTAAACGTAAGAACCTGATTTAATAACTCCGGAGTAAACCCTAATGTAGGCAAGTCTTCCAACAAAAGGATCAGTAGCAATTTTGAATGCTAATGCTGAAAGTGGCTCTTCTTCCTTTGGTTCTCTTAAGATAGGCTCATCGTTTTTAGGATTATAGCCTTCTATTGCTTCAATGTCAAGCGGGCTTGGTAATAAAGCAGCAACGGCATCAAGTAAGCGTTGAACTCCTTTGTTTTTAAATGCCGATCCGCAAAGAACAGGAACTATCTTCATGTCGATAACTGCTTTACGAGTTACTTGCATAAACTCTTCTACAGTAATAGACTCTCGGTCTTCAAAAAAGCGCTCTAAAAACTCATCATCCGATTCAGCAACCGCCTCTACAAGCTTTTCACGCCATTCTTCAACAGTTTCTTTTAAATCTTCAGGAATATCAATATACTCGTATTTCATTCCCATTGCCTCGTCTTCAATCCAAACAATGGCTTTTCTTTCAATCAGGTCAACTATTCCTTTAAAATTTTCTTCGGCACCTATTGGTATTTGAAGAGGAACAGGGTTGGCACCCAATTTATCTTTAATTTGTGAAACCACGTCAAAAAAATCAGCTCCGGTACGATCCATTTTGTTAACAAATGCCATCCTTGGAACTTTGTATTTATCTGCCTGACGCCAAACAGTCTCACTTTGTGGTTCAACACCCCCTACTGCACAAAATAATGCTACAGCACCATCAAGAACCCTTAACGAACGCTCTACTTCAACAGTAAAATCAACGTGTCCGGGAGTATCAATTATATTAATCTTATATTGGTTATCTTGGTAATTCCAGAAAGTAGTAGTAGCTGCTGAAGTAATGGTAATACCTCTCTCTTGCTCCTGTACCATCCAGTCCATAGTGGCTGCACCATCGTGTACCTCTCCAATCTTATGCGTAATACCTGTATAAAACAATACACGCTCAGTAGTAGTGGTTTTTCCGGCATCGATGTGTGCCATGATACCGATATTTCTTGTATATTTTAAATCCTGCTTCATTTCTTTTTTTAGCTACTAGAATTTAAAGAATGCAAACGCTTTATTTGCTTCTGCCATTCGGTGCATATCCTCTTTTCTTTTGTAAGCACCACCTTCTTCGTTGAACGCTGCAATAATTTCGGCTGCTAATTTTTCACCCATTGAGCGTCCACTGCGTTTTCTTGCAAAAGTAACCATATGTTTAATCGCAATTGAGACTTTTCTTTCGTTACGAATTTCCATTGGTACTTGAAAGGTAGCACCTCCAATTCGGCGACTTTTCACCTCAACCATTGGAGTAATATTCTCTAATGCTTTTTTCCATATTTCTAATGGTGTTTTTTCAGCATTTGGAGATTTCTCTTTGACAATATCTAATGCATTGTAAAAGATATTGTATGAGATGTTCTTTTTACCAGATATCATTAAATCATTAACAAACCTGGTAACCAGAGTATCGTTAAATTTTGGATCTGGTAATAAGATCCGCTTTTTTGGCTTTCTTTTTCTCATGTTGTGTTAATTCAACGATTTTACTACTTATTTTTTTGGTCTTTTAGTTCCATATTTTGAACGACGTTGCGTTCTACCTTCAACACCTGAAGTATCCAAAGCTCCTCTGATGATGTGGTACCTTACACCTGGTAAATCTTTCACACGACCGCCCCTTATAAGAACTATTGAGTGTTCTTGTAAGTTATGTCCTTCACCAGGAATATATGCATTAACCTCTTTTCCGTTGGTCAACCGCACCCTTGCCACCTTTCTCATTGCTGAGTTAGGCTTTTTGGGTGTAGTAGTATATACCCTGACACAAACACCCCGGCGTTGAGGACAATTATCTAAGGCTGGAGCTTTACTTTTATCTTCAATTTTGGCTCTTCCTTTTCTTACTAATTGCTGAATTGTAGGCATAAAGACTATATATTTTGTTAAATTTATCCTTTAAAATCGGTCTGCAAAGGTATAAGATATTTTCTTTAATACAATAGAAAGCTTAAAGATTTTCTTTACAAATTGTTCTCTAGCACTTCCCATGAGACATTAGTATCTGAATATCAATATATTAAAACTGAAACCTTTTCTGTATTTTTTTAACATTTAAGCAATTTTAAACTTTTTTTCATCTTAAAAATAGTATGTTTTTAAAATTGAGTTTCTCTCCATTTTTCTAATTGATACCTTATATTTCGTACCAACATAAAAAACAGACCTAAGATTTTAAATATTTTTGTGATAATAAGTATTATTGAATTGAGTAAAGTTCTTTCAAATCAATGTATTAAAAAGAATTTTAATAGGTATAATGAAAGCTTGGATCTATGTAAAATTTTATTAATTTTGACCGACTTAAAAATAAAATAATTGTTAAACTATTGTTTATATTAAATATATTAACTACTTAAAAAGGATAAAATGAAAATATACGAAACGAAGGATATTCGAAATTTGTCGCTTTTGGGCAGTGCAGGATTGGGAAAAACTACATTGGCTGAGGCAATGCTTTTCGAAGGTGGAGTAATCAACAGACGAGGAGATGTTGGACAAAAAAACACAATTTCTGATTACCATGAAATTGAGCATGAACGCGAAAGTTCCGTTTTTTCAACCGTATTATATACTGAATGGTTGGGAAAGAAAATTAACTTTATTGATACTCCAGGTGCAGATGATTTTGTTGGAGGTGTAATTTCATCATTACATGTAACAGATACTGGTTTGTTGTTAATTAATGCTCAAAATAGTGTTGAAACCGGCACTGAGATAATAATGAGGCATGCCGAGCGCTTAAAAAAGCCTATCGTTTTTGCAATTAATCAGCTTGATACTGATAATGCTAATTTTGACAAATGTATTGAAGACGCAAAAAATGCTTTTGGAAACAAAGTAACCATCATACAATACCCGATCAACCAGGGAAGTGATTTCAATGCCGTAGTTGATGTACTTTTAATGAAAATGTACAAATGGGGTCCAGATGGAGGAAAACCTGAAATAGTGGACATTCCGGACAGCGAAATGGAAAAAGCTAAAGAGTTGAACAACGAATTGATTGAAGCTGCTGCTGAGAATGATGAGAACCTGATGGAAGTCTATTTTGAGAAAGAAAGTCTGACAGAAGATGAAATGCGGGCTGGCATTAAAGAAGGTATTAAAACAAGAGGCATGTTTCCTGTATTTTGTATTTCTGCAAAGAAAAACATGGGCGTGCGAAGAATGATGGAATTTTTGGGCAATGTTGTCCCTTCTCCTGATGAAATGGCCGCCCCAGTGGACACAGAAGGAAACGAAATTAAATGTGACTCGAATGGGCCTACCTCTTTATTTGTATTTAAAAACTCTGTTGAACAACACTTGGGTGAGGTGCTTTTCTTTAAAGTGATGTCTGGTGTAGTAAACGAAGGTGTGGATTTAATTAACACCAACAAGCAGGGTAAAGAACGACTATCGCAATTATATGCTGTTGCTGGAAAGAACAGAGAAAAAATGGCAAAGTTTGTTGCAGGTGATATTGGTGCTACTGTAAAACTAAAAGAAACCAAAACAAACCATACGCTCAATGAAAAAGGAGCTGACTGGAAGTTCCCTGCAATGCAATTCCCAGATCCTAAATTCAGAACTGCCATTAAAGCAGTTAATGAATCAGATGATGAAAAATTAGGTGAAGTATTGCTCAGAATGAGCGAAGAGGATCCTACTGTTATTATGGAATACTCTAAGGAATTAAAACAGTTAATCCTGCATGGCCAGGGGGAATTCCATCTGAATACAGTAAAATGGCACCTTGACAAAATTCATAAAGTTGAGACCACTTTTATTGCACCAAAAATACCCTATCGTGAAACTATTACTAAAGCCGCTCAGGCAGACTATCGACATAAAAAACAATCAGGAGGTTCTGGTCAGTTTGGTGAAGTACATTTAATAATTGAGCCACATGATGATAACAAACCAGACACCAATAAATTTAAGCTGAATGGTGGTGAATACAACCTTCAATTAAGAGGAAAAGAAGAGCACGAATTAAAATGGGGTGGCAAACTTGTTTTCTTTAACTGTATTGTTGGTGGTGTGATTGATGCCCGATTTATGCCTGCTATACTAAAAGGTGTAATGGAAAAAATGGAAAACGGTCCGTTAACAGGTTCATATGCCCGTGGAATTAGGGTTTATGTTTATGATGGGAAAATGCACCCGGTTGATTCAAACGAAATTTCATTTAAATTAGCCGGCGCCAAAGCATTCTCTGATGCCTTTAAAAAAGCTGGTCCAAAAATCATGGAGCCGGTTTACAATGTAGAAGTACTTGTTCCGAGCGATGCTATGGGTGATGTAATGAGTGATTTACAAGGCCGAAGGGCAATGATTGAAGGCATGAACAGTGAGAAAGGTTTTGAAAAACTAAATGCAAAGGTGCCTTTGGCAGAAATGGGTAAATATGCAACTGCACTTAGCTCATTAACCAGTGGCCGTGCAACTTTCACCATGAAATTTGCTGAATATAGTGCTGTTCCTGGTGATGTACAAACAGAACTTCTGAAAGCATACGAAGCGGAGCAGGAGGAAGATTAAATTAGCGATTAAAACATAGACATTAGTCTTGGTAAATAAATAATTGGAGTAGGTTTTTGCCTGCTCCTTTTTTATTGACTTTTTTTGTAAAAATCCCCTAAATTTAAATTCAACGAAAAGTGGTTAGAGGCACCTGCTAAGTGGTAAATTGCCTGCCCATAACTTAATCGCAGCTTAGAAATCTTTATATAAATCCCCCAGGAAAAGCCAACTAAAAATGGACGTGTTGGTACCATCATCTCTTTTCGGCGTTGGTGGTTATAACCAGCCATTACTATAAAGTTCTTTGAGGGGATAAACTCAAGACTGAAAATGCTGTGTCTTAAAAAATTATCGAAAATATTGAACTCATATTTTTCTTCATTAAATTCACTTTCAGTTTCGGAAGAATAAGCTAGGTTTGAGTTTTTATCATAGGTTAAATCCCACTTATATAAATGATGCAGCAACATTGAAAACCTAAATGGGGCATGCTCCAGTTTTTGGGTAAGTCCAATTTGCATATCAAAAGGCAACGGCTCGTAATTACCTGCATAATAAGGCTTTAACTGAGTGCCGACATTTTTAAAAACAAAAGAAGCAGAAAACAAGTTATCTCTTGATACATAATTCATTCCCGCATCAAAGGCTAAACCAAATGATTTATAACTCTCCAGTTGGGAATATACAGGTTTTAAATTCACCCCAATAGTAATTAAACTATCAAAAACAGGCCTGGCCCAAAAAACATTCAATGCCAGCTCAAAAGCTTTAAACTCACCAGTTATTTGTCCAGTTTCATCAGCTTCAATAAATTTACCATAATTGATGTAGTGCAGTCCGGCTGCAAAAGTGCCCGTTTTTGCATAATCTTTTGCATAAGCTGTATAGCCATAATTAATGCCTGCAAAATAATTTACATAGTTTAAAACAAGGTGCTTGGTCATTCCGGCGTTAAGCATTGCCGGATTATGATAAACAAAATTAAGGTCATTGTCGTTAATAGATATATTCTGGCCACCAAGTGCTGCAATGCGCGCAGAATTCGTGAGCTTTAAAAAAGTATAAGTAGAGTTACCTCCCACCTGGGCATAAAGCTGCGAACTTGCTAAAAGCAAACAACTAATTAACAGTAACCTTTTCACTTTTTCTATCATTCCCATTTAATTTTTTAAACGGAATTATTTTGTTTTTAAGGTACATACCTCTTTTTAATTGCGATAAAAACAATCCCGAAAGTACAACTAATATCCCAAAGATATTAATATATGATAAGATTTCGTGCAAAAAGAAATAGGAGAAAATTGCAGTAAAAACAGGTATGATATTGGCAATGGTATTTGCTTTTACAAGGCCAAGTTCTCTGATTCCATAGGTAAATAACATAAACGCAACTGATGAAGCCAATATTGCCAGGGCTAAAATCGGCTTTATTATTTCAAAGGTTATTTCTACTGTTAGAAATTGTTCAAAATCAAAATAGGCAAAAAATGGAATGAAAAACAAAATGCCAAATAGGTTTTGATAAAAAATTATTGAAAACACATTGTACCGCTTTGCCACTTCAGTTACCACAACAGAGTATCCTATTGCACTAAACACAGCAAGTGCTAATAATAAAACTCCTGCTAATGATGCATTTAATCGAAAATCATTATCCAAAATCACTAAAAAAACGCCTGCAACTGAAACCAGAATACCAATAAAATTTAAAGTGCTTAACTTTTCACGAAAAAAATACCAGGCTGCAACAGGTGAAAGAAGTGGGATGGTTGCAATTAAAACTGAAGATACCGTTGCACTTACATACTTTAAGCCATAAGCTTCGCCAATAAAGTACAAGAAAGGTTCAAATAATGCCAGTAATGCTACCAGTTTAATATCTTTTTTCTTTAAGGGCTTTAATCGTTTAGTAAAAAAACCAATGGGCACAAGAAAAACTGTTGAAATAATTAAACGAAACAGAACAATGGTAAAAGGTTCGTAAAATTCCAGTAATTTTATTGACCAAATAAAGGAAAACCCCCAAAAAAGAGTTGCCAGAAACATTGCAAAGTAGGTAAATATCAGCTTCTTTTTTACTTCAGTCATTAATTGTGCTTTTTAAGCCATCACCCCCAATATCACCCGTAATTAAAAAAGGTAATTAAAAACAACAAAAAGTCACTGGTATTGGCCTTCTTAAAAATTGCCCAAAGATAGTTGCTTTCCATTGGAACACCAATGAATTACCCGATATATAAAAAAAATTAAGTTTTATTAGTAGTTGGTCCTGGTATAAATCACATTTCTCTCTTTTAGGTAGTCAAAAAAGTATTGATAGTTTGATGCCTCTTCGCCAAGATATTCCGGAGGAATTATGCCTTTTTGATTATATTTTCCTTCAAGAAGAAGATTTGCAGCCGCTGTGCAG
Organism: Bacteroidales bacterium; assembly: GCA_050291445.1. Lineage (GTDB taxonomy): Bacteria > Bacteroidota > Bacteroidia > Bacteroidales > NBLH01 > NBLH01. The sequence continues at coordinate 58,556 of JBNKJW010000241.1, forward strand.
GTATATCCAGTAGTACGTGCCATTGAAATAGTTTTTGTGGCTTTATCGTACTTATCTAGTAAATAGTATTGATATTTCACTTCCTGACCATTCTCCTCTCCTTCCAACCTTATACGCATTACAGTGTAATCTTCTTCGCCATCTTTTAGTTGCCATACTGGAAAAAGTAGTTTCGAAGTTAAATCTATTGGTCTTATCATATGCCCATTTACATCCACCTCATCATACGAGAAGAAACCTGTTTCACGCAGTACCCTTAAGTACTCAACACACCCAGGATAACGTAAGGTTTTTTCAATCATGTCTGGCACTTTAATAGTATGTAAAATGGTACGTAAACCATCTGAATTCCAAGACTCTAAAGTTCCAACACCAGGAAAATCAATCAACTCAGTATCGGAAAGAGCCTCACGCACAACAACTTGCCCATTTTGAACATACCTGGCTGGTCGGATGTATTCTTCAATAACATCAATTGGTGAAAACACAGCTTTGTATTCATAAGGCCAGGTTCGTTCAACAGGTAAACCACCAACCATACACTCGTATTTTTTTACTTCCATTTTTTTGTGGTAATGCCCAAGAATTATATTTCCCATACCCGGAGCTACTCCACAATCAATAACTGCCGTAACATTGTGCCTTTTTGCCAGTTCATCCAAATCAAAAGGCTCTTCAGGAAAAAAAGCGATATCAACCACATTTTTACCCGCTTTAATTATTGTTTCCAACGTTTTGTATCCCATAAAACCAGGCACTGCACTAATAACCAAGTCGGCATCTTTTATTAAATAATTGATATTTGCAGGGTTGTTTAAATCAGAATGGACAGCTTCAATATCATGAATATTTATCAAATACTCCAGTTCTCTGTCATTGATATCAACTGAAATAACGTGATGTTTTTTATGTAAATCAATAGCTATAGCTTTTCCTACTCTCCCTGCTCCCAGAACAACAATTTTATGCATACTACCAAGTTTAAATCAGACAATAAATATTACATGCCTAATTTACTAAAAAATAGGAAATTAAAAGAAATCTTCGTTTATTTAATCAACTCGTCTAAAGTGTAACCTGCTTTTAATAAATTAGATGGCCTAAGGATTTCCTCCAGCTTTTCGCGCTTTAACAGTTTTAAACTCTCATTGGCAACATAAATGTCCGTGTCAGCTTCCTGCATCTTTTTTGCCAGTTCGGATGCTTGGTTGTATCCAATGTAAGGAATTAATGCTGTGGTTATTGCAGGGCTTTTCATTAGTTTTTCGAGCGATTTATTTTCATTAACTGTTAAGCCGGTTATAAGATGCTCCTCAAGACTGTTATTTGCAGAAATTAATAACTCTAGACTTTCAAGCATTGAGTGGCCAATTACAGGAATATAGGCATTTAGCTCAAGGCAACCCTGGGCTGATAAACTTGAAACTAACATATCGTTGGCATAAACCTTATGAACCGCACTAACAACGAACTCAGGTATTACTGGGTTAATTTTTGAAGGCATAATAGAGCTTCCGACCTGCTTTTTTGGTAAATTCAAACCTCCATTTTCAATTATGTCTGAGCCCAAAAGGCGTAAATCATTCACCATTTTCTCTAAATTAACGGCATGTGATTTTAAAATGGCATGCACTTCAACAAAAGAGTCAAGGTTGGCAGTTGTATCGACCAGGTTTTCGCCCCTTGTAAGAGGCAACTTTGTTAGAGCCTGTAGCTCTCGCACCACCTCCATAACATAAAACCTTGGAACCGAAATACTTGTTCCAATGGCTGTTCCGCCCAGGTTAATTACTTTTATTCGTTCAAAACATTTCGAGACCCTCCACCAGTCGCGCGAAAGTGCGTCGTTGTAGCTGCTAAAAAGTCGACCAAAAGAGGTTGGTACCGCCTCTTGCATTTGTGTGTAGGCAATTCTCAGGCTATCGCGGTATTTTTTTTCCAGCCCTTCAATTGAACCTCTTAACCTATTAATAGCTTCTTCAAGATTGTTAAGCAGATGTATTATTGCCACCGTTAACGAAGTAGGTATTACATCATTGGTTGATTGAAAAATATTGGCCTGCTCAATAGGATCTATCTTTAAATAATCTCCAGGTTTTAAACCTAAAGACCTTAAAGCTACGTTTGCTATTATCTCATTGATATTCAGATTAATACTAGTACCAGCCCCTCCCTGAATAGCTGGTACAATAAAATGTTGGTAATGCTTACCTTGTGCTACTTCAACAGCAGCATCAATCATGGCGTCAAGTGTTTTATCTTGAATAAATTTAATGGGAAGCTCCTGACCTGTATATTTTTGTTGGGCAGCTTTTTTAAACTTTTTATAGACTTGATAAACCGCCTGTTTTGTAATACCTAACGCCTTGTACCACTCAAAATTAAATACCGAATTGTTCTGAAAATTTGATTTGGCCCTGACTGAATGAATTCCATACAACGCTCCCTCCGGCACTTTTAATTCACCGATAAAATCCTTTTCTAATCGGTCCATTTTAAAACAAATTATTTGCTAATTGGCTGCGCAAATGTTTTTACGTTTTCGCCTGTAATGGTATCTTCACACAAAATCACCAACCTTTCCAAAACATTTCTAAACTCTCTAATGTTTCCTGTCCATGTAATTTTCTGCAACTCTTTGATGGCATCTTCAGTGACGGTTTTAGGTGGCATTCCATAGTCTTCACAGACCAGTTTCATAAAATGCTCTGTCAATAAAGGAACGTCTTCCAATCGCTCATTTAACGAAGGCACATGAATTAAAATTACACTTAAGCGATGATATAAATCCTCTCGGAAGTTATTCTCAGCTATTTCTTTTTTTAAATCTTTGTTTGTGGCTGCAATAACCCTTACATCCACTTTTATTTTTTTATCGCTACCTACCCGATAAATGGTATTTTCCTGCAGTGCTCGTAACACTTTTGCCTGTGCTGAAAGGCTCATATCTCCAATTTCGTCAAGCAGAATGGTGCCACCATTTGCCTGTTCAAACTTTCCTTTTCGCTGTTTATGCGCCGAAGTAAAAGCACCTTTTTCATGCCCAAACAATTCGCTCTCGATTAATTCCGAAGGAATTGCTGCGCAATTAACCTCTACAAATGGATATTGTGCCCGCTGGCTTTTTTCATGCAACCACCTAGCAACCAGCTCCTTACCTGTTCCATTATTTCCAGTTATTAATACTCTGGCATCAGTGGGTGCAACCCGGTCAATCATTTCTTTTATTTTGTTGATGGCCTCCGATTCACCAACCATTTCATAAGTCTTGCTAACACGGCGTTTAAGCACCTGTGTTTCAACAATTAAGTCTTTTCTTTCAAGTGCATTTCTGATAGTAACCAACAAGCGGTTAAGATCCAATGGCTTTTCGATAAAATCATAGGCTCCTTTTTTTAGCGCCTCAACAGCCGTTTCAACATTCCCATGGCCGGAAATCATGATAATTGGAACCTCGGGACAAATATCCATCAACTTTTCAATAACCTCAATACCATCCATTTGAGGCATTTTTATGTCGCATAAAATAACATCATACTTAGTAGCTTTGGCCAATTCAATTCCCTCAAAGCCATCTGATGCTATTGAAACACTATGATCCTCATATTCAATTATTTCCTTTAGTGTATCCCTTATCGGTTTTTCATCATCAATCACTAAAACTTTTGCCATTCTCGTTTTTTTTAGTCAATTAAAGACAAATATACTTTTTTCTAAGTAAAGTGATAAATTTTTTCCCTACAAATCATTTAAAAAGCAGTGATTTTTTCACCTTTAATAATAGAACTCTACCAACTCACAACATAATTGTACAATTCTGTAATAATTTATGTAAAAAGTAATTAATTTTTCAATAAATTCACGTGTTTAATATAATTTAGCTCGATTTTTGTCGTAGTACTGTTTTAGAATTAATCAAAAATAGAAAACAATGAGGGCTTTAAGAACACTTTTGGTTTTAACCATTTCATTATCAACGCTAACTGGCATTGCTCAAAATGCAAAAAAACTATACAAATCAGGAAAAAATTACAGTAAAACAGGTAATTTCGAAAAAGCAACAGAACTTTTTTCTCAAGCAATTGATCTAAACCCAAGTTTCACAAAAGCTATTTTGGCCAGGGCCGCTGCATATGAAGAGCTAATTGAATACAAAAAGGCGGCTGAAGATTATGCAACCTTAAGCACAATGGAGCCAGACAAATCAACCTACTTTGTTAAGGCAGGCACACTATATTTTCATGCAAAAGACTACCAGAAAGCTATACCTCTGTTAAATTCAGCTGCAGATTTGGACTCAAAAAATGCAGACATCTATGTTTTTAAATCCAAAAGTTATTTTGAGCTAAAAAACTATCGAGAAGCTTTGGATGATATAAATAGTGCATTAGTAATCGAACAAACTGGTAGCAACTACTACCAAAGAGGCCTTATTTATTCTGAAATGCAAAATTTTGCTGCTGCAAAAAAAGATTTTTTACAGGCGTTAATGTTCAATGCACAAAATTCAGAAGCACGAACTCAACTTGCTTTTACTCAGTTTAACTTAAAGGAGATAGACAATGCCTTGCAATCGCTCAATACAGCCATAAAATCCAATAGCAAAAATAAATCAGCCTATCTTTTGCGTAGCTATATTTATCGGCAACAATTAAAACTAAATGAAGCAATTAAAGATTTAACAACAGTTTTATCATACTACCCCAATGATAAAAAAATATTACTTCAAAGGGGAATCACTTTTAGCCAAAACAAGCAACATAGCGAAGCAATTACAGACTTGTCAAAAGTTTTACTTTTTGCAAAGGGTGACAAATTGGCACTTGAATACAGAGCAAAATCGTATCAGGCACTTAACAAAAAAAATGAGGCCATTAAAGATTTTAATGAACTTTTAGGCTTAATTGAAAACGATAATAATAAAAAAGAACAAGTAGCTGGAATTAGAAAGCAACTTTTTGAACTTCAAAGAGAAAGCATCAATCCTAGAATTGTAATTATTCAGAAAAAGACAGGGTTAAAAAGCATTGAAGTTCCTGAGGGGCCTGATGAAGCTTCAATCAAAATTAAGATTGTTGAACAAAGTGACATTTCCAAGCTTAAAATTGACGACACTGAAATTCCGTTTAACCAGAAAGAGATTAAAATTGGTGAAGAAATAGCTGTGGACATTGCCAATAAAACCAGTCTTAAAATTGAAGCAGTGGATGTTTATGGCAATAAAACACAAGAAATTTTCAACTTAAAAAGGGTAGATACCGGTTTCCCAAGAATAGCAATCACTACCCCTCTTTCATCAAAAGGCGACAAAATATTCCTTTCCGAATTATCTGATGAAATTGAGTTGCAAGGAAGGATTATGAGTAAATACAAAATTAGATCAATCAAAATTGACGATATCCCTGTTGACTTTAGCCAGCAAGCAAGCAATCCAAAATTTAGGGCAAGAGTTGTTATTGAAAATAAAGAATCGATTGAATTTGATGTTATTGACGCCGAAGGGAACCACTTGGTTAAACGATTTGCTATTGACAAAACGGATGCTGAAATGTTAAGCAAAAATCCGATGGGAAGAACCTGGGTTGTTTTTGTTGAAAACTCAAATTATAAATACTTTACCAATCTTGAAGGGCCAAAAAAGGAGGTCAATTTAATGGTAAAAGCACTCAACAACTATCAGATTGACAAGGTTATACACAAAAAAAACATGACAAAATCGCAAATGGATTGGTTTTTCAGGAGCGAACTTAAAAAACTAATTATTGATAACCGGGTTAACTCAATTATGGTTTGGTATGCTGGTCATGGAAAATTCTTACAAGAAAATGGTTACTGGATACCTGTTGATTCAAAAGTTGATGATTTGTCAACCTACTACAATCTTAATTCATTAAAATCGGCCTTGAAACCCTACGCAAAAGTAATCACTCACTCTCTAATTGTAACAGATGCATGCGAATCAGGACCAAGTTTTTACATGTCAATGCGTTCATTACCTACAGATAAAGATTGCAACAATACAAAATCAACGCGTTCTAAATCATCACAGGTTTTCACATCTACAGGAAAAGACCTGACCAATGGTGATTCTAAGTTTACAGAATCCTTTGCGAATTCATTGGTGTTTAATTCAAAATCCTGCATCCCAATTGAACGAATTGTTAATAAAGTATCAAGAGATTTAGTGAAAACAAGCAATAAAAGACCTAAATTTGGTAAAATTTCAGGGTTTGGTGATGAAAACGGAAGTTTCATTTTCATAAAAAAATAGGTGCAACACTCAAAACTAAATGCAAAAAGCTAAACTGACAATCAAAAACATCATTTTTATTTTACTAAGCTTAACGCTTGGTGGCAACACCTTTTCTCAAAGTTATTATTTTGATAATTATAGTGTTAGAGAAGGTTTAGCACAATCAACAGTTTATGACATCCTTCAGGATTCGTCTGGGTATGTCTGGTTGGGAACCTCAGCAGGGGTTTCGCGTTTTGATGGTATTAAATTTAATAATTATTCGTATAGAAACGGACTGGGGAAAAATGCAGTTCAGAAGGTTATTGAAGATAAATATGGGAACTTATGGTTTGGGCATAAAGGAGGCGCAATTAGCCGCTTGAAAAACGACACGATTCAAACCTTTTATTTAGATACCACGCAAGTTGACATAACTACCCTGCACGAAGACAAAGAAGGGAATATTTGGGCTGGAACATTTGGCATTGGATGTTTTAAAATAAAAAACCCCAATACACAGCTACTAAAAAATATAGATTTCATTCAATACAAAGAAAAACTTAATAAATATGTGTTTAAAGTTTTTGAGAAACGTGATGGTACACTATTTTTCATTGTACATGGGGGAATAAAATATTTTGATGAAAAAGTGGGAGAATTCAAATACTATCGACCAGAAAATCTCCCTCAGTTTTATCAGTTTACCTGTATGTTTGAGGATAGCAAAGGAAACCTTTGGTTTGGAACTGATATTGGAGGGCTTTATAAATCAAATAAAAATGGCTCATACACCAGCTACATGGTAAAAGATGGCTTGGCCAGCAACTTTATTTCAACTATTTCTGAAGATAAATCAGGTAAAATATGGCTAGGAACATGGGGCGAGGGGATCAATACCATTTCTGGTGACAAAATTGAAACTTACAATAAAATAAATGGCCTACCCGATTCAAAAATCAGGTGCATTGTAAATGATCTGGAAGGCAATGTGCTAATTGGAACAAATGAAAATGGACTTTGTATTTTTAAAGGCTCAGGCTTTATTAACTATCATCAAAAAGATGGCATCAATGGAGAGCATGTAAATGCAATACTGCAAGATAAAAACGGCGCTTTCTGGTTTGGAACAGATTCCGGACTAACTGTTTTTAATCAACAACCAGGCGTTTCAGAAAAAACGAAATATTACAACACCTCAAACAATAAAATACCTGAAGACAGAATCCACTTTATTAAAGAAGACAATAATGGCACGATATGGATTGCAGGTGAAAACACAGTTGTTTCAAACACCCCTGGAACCGAAGAATTTATTTACAACCTATACATTAATGGCTACATCAGGCATAACAATGTAATTACCTCAATGGTAATCGATAAGCATAACAGCATTTGGATTGGCACCATTGAGGGCTTATTTGTTTATGATATTGATTTAGACGCAATCTCACAATTCAGCAAGGAATCTGGGCTTGCGAGCGACAACATCAGTGCTCTTTTTTGTGATTCAAAAAACAGGGTGTGGATTGGTTGTGAGCAGATGGGGTTAACTGTGTTTGATCCCGTTGATACTTTGTTTATTAATATTAAAGAACCTACTGGATTTACACCTATTTCTATAACAGAATCATTTGATAATAAAATATGGGTTGGTACACAGTCGCAAGGTATATTAGTATTTGATAATTACGCCCTGCATCAACATTTCACATACGAAAAAGAGCTACTATCAAACAACATAACAGACTTGCATTCAGCAATTAACGACAATATATATATTGGCACAAGTCGTGGTTTAAATAAATACAACCCCAAAGAGCAAAGGTTTTCGAGTTACTCAGGCAAAACAGGTTTCACTGGCATTGAGGTAAAGAAAAGCTCTGGCTTTATTGATAAAGATGGAAACGTTTGGCTAGGAACAGTAAAAGGTGCCACTAAAATAATACTTGCACAAAATCAGGACAATTTACTTGAGCCAAGAACCCATATTAACAAGTTGAGGGTTAACCAGAAAGAAGTTAAACTGCAAAACAACATTACCTTAAGTTATCTTGAAAATTCGATCATCTTTGATTATACCAGTATTTGCTTAAGCGATCCGGATGCTGTTGAATATAAAACAATGCTCGAAGGGGCAGAAAAAGAATGGCAACCTGTTACAAAACAAACAACAGCAAGTTATACTGGTTTGCCACATGGTGAATATACTTTTAAGGTAAAAGCAAAAAATAGTGCAGGGATTTGGAACGAAAAACCGGTAACCTTTTCATTTAGAATAAAACCACCCTTTTGGAAAGCGGCGTGGTTTTGGGTAGTAGTCTCAATCATAGTGGTTTCTGCAATTTTTGCATACATAAAAGTAAGAGAGCAAAAACTGGTGAAAGAAAAACAGGTGCTCGAAGAAAAAGTAAGAGAACGAACTATTGAAATAAGCGATAAAAACAAAAAACTTGAGGCTTTCAATAAAAACATTACCGGAAGTATTAAGTACGCAAAAAGAATTCAGGATGCGATGCTACCCAACGATGAGCACCTAAACAGCATTCTGCCAGAGCACTTTATCCTTTACAAGCCAAGAGATATTGTAAGTGGTGATTATTATTGGGCCACAAAAAAAGAGGACCATTTAATTGTGGCGGCTGTTGATTGCACAGGTCATGGTGTACCAGGTGCATTTATGAGCATGTTAGGAATTACCCTGTTGGATGAAATTATCAACAAAAAAAATATTACAGATACTGCTGAAATCTTAAACCAAATGCGACAGGCTGTCATCACCTCTTTAAAACAGCGAGGCATACGTGGCGAAACACAGGATGGTATGGACGTTGCTATTGTTTCGATAAACACAGCAACCTTAGAAGCTCAATTTTCCGGGGCCTACAACCCCCTTTATTTAATTCGGAAAGATAAATTAATAAGGTACAAAGGAAACAGGATGCCTATAGGCATTTATTATAAAAAAACAGGTGATTTTTCAAGTAAAACCATCCAGTTTGAAAAAGATGATCGCATCTACCTTTTTACCGATGGATATATCGATCAGTTCAATGAATACAGCGGAGAAAAGTTAATGACCAAAAATTTTAGAAAGTATTTATTAAAATCGCAACACCTTTCCATGGAAAACCAGGGCAAATACCTTGAAGAAAAACTTGCAGATTGGCAGGGTAAAATAGATCAGGTGGATGATATATTGGTGATGGGGCTGAAAATTGACTTTAACAACAGGCAAACTGATCAGCAACACAACACCACTTAATCCACTAAAAAACAAGGCCTTGCATACAGAGCACAAGGTTACTATTTACTCCCTCCAAAGTTCTGATTTCTAATTTTTCGCCAAGGGATATTATTTTCTACATAAAAATCAAAGTCATTTCAAGAGCAACTTTTTAAGCAGCAAGGTTTAGAATTTGTTTACACGTTACTTAGACACACAGCAACCAGGCTTGCCTAATTGCTCAACCTGAAAACCTTATCATATTGAATCGAAATATTACATTTGATACAACACGATTACCAAATTAAAAAAAACATTTTTCACATCTTCTTCCAGAATAAAATAATATTTTGCTCGTTTGTAAGAAGTAGTTAACTTAGTCTAACATTAAAAAATTGAAAATTCTAAAAGCTAATAAAATGAAGACAAGAAGAAACTTAAAATCATTTACCTTAATAAAAAACAGTTTGGTTTTACTTGCTTTAGCAGCACTAATGGTTGGCCCAATTGGATGTAAATCAAAAAAGCCAGTTGTTGTGGATGACACTGATAATACTGAAAAAGTTGATACAAAACTTGTGCAGGCAAAAGCAACCTTAAAAGAACTGTTGAGTGATAATTGTACAAAAAGTATTGAAGAAAAAGAAAAAATTCTAGCAGAAATGAAAGCGATGAACTCTGATGATGCAGAGTTACAATCATTGATTAAGCAGGTGGAAGAAAACATTAAAAAGGAAAAAGAAGAAATAAGAATTGCCGAAGAAAAAGCCAAAGAAGCTGCAAAGCCCGAAAACAGATTAAGAAGATACTTTGATGGCATTGCAAAAGCATCTGACGATGCTGCAGCGAATCAATTAATTACAGAGGCTCTGGAAATGTTTACTTCAGAAAAATCAAACGTTTTAATAATTATTGCAGAAGAAGGAGCAATTAAAGATTACGACAAGCCAACAAAAATTGATGCCTACCTGAATTATTTAAAAACAACAAAAAACAACATCGACGATGTTGATGAAATTAAGTGGGAAGGTGAAAAAATCAAAACCCTTATTTTAAGGAAAAAGTAATTAGGTATTAAAAGATAAAAAAATGAAGAAACTAAAATATTTATTCGTCATAAGTGCTTGTACCATATTCATGCAACAAGCTATTGCTCAAGACGATATAAGTCCTCAAAGAAAAGCAGCCATTGACTCTCTTGCACTTGAAAAAGTTAGAGACTTAAGTAAGTATATTAGCATACTGGGCAACCAGGAAACCCCATGGTCAAAAGCAAAGGATGTTATTGACCGTGCACTGGAACTTTTTATGGATGATGCCGTAATGGAGGTATCCTCACTTTACAGAAAAAAAGTAAGTGTTTATCCGATAAAAGAGTATTTGGAGCGACTAACAAGGTTAAATTATGCAAAAGTTAACATTACCTGGTTTAACATCCAGTATGTCAGCGACCTTGTAAAACAACCCGATGGACGTTATGTTGGCGTTATTACCATCTTTCAGAAATTTGAAGGTGTAACTAAGGAAGGGCTTGTTTACAAAGACATTACAAAAAAAGACATCACCGTGTATGTTGAACGCAAACAGACCCAGATTGATGGGATACCTGTAGGCTTCTGGGATGTTTTACTTGGTGATATACGTGTGAAAGAAACCACGAAAGGATAAATTCCCAATTTTAAACAAGGGGTGAACCCGCAGTTAAAGTTGAGGGCAACTTCAAATTATATATTGGTATATTAGTGTATTAAAAACGGAATTGTTCTGTGTTAAAACCAACCCACTAATATACCAATTTCAAATACACAAAACAGGTAATAGATACGCTATGTAATGCCTGACATTTCATTTATTTGACCAACTTTGTTAAGACGAACCAACATCAAATGTCTTAAAAAAATAAAAACATGCGCACTACTATTATTACATGCCTTGGAATACTTCTGGTATTTTCATCAGCACAAGCACAAAGTATTTACAATCAAACTGAAGATGAGTCTTCATTATATGCCTCAACTAAGCAGGTGAACCAGTTTATCAGAAGGTTTAATGGCGAAGAAGACTTTAAGGGTGAAAGACTTTATCCAAAAGATAAGAAATACAGAAACCAGGGCTTAAGAAAAACCTACTTAAACAACTTGTTTGATTTTGAAAATAGCTCGTTGCAATCTTCTAAAAAAGAATTTATTTCGCAGATTAATTCAGGCAGTCGTCCTGAGTATTTCGATTTCTATGGTGGAAGATGGTTTGCAGAAGTATCTGCCAAATTCCTGTTTAATGGAAAAGAAGAAGATGTTGTAATGTTTTTGAAACTTGAAAAAGAAACCGGCGGGTATAAATGGTCATTTACAGGCATTTATGCCAGATTTTTTGAGCAACAATTTAAAACATCACCTCCTACAAAAACAAAGTTTATTCACCCAATGAGTCACGAGGTAGACTTTATGAGCCTGAGAAAAGTTTTTAAAAACAGTAATAAAATTGAACATTATGCTCATAAAGATTATTCACCAGATTATTTAAGTTTGTTCTTTTATGAAATAAAAAGAGGTAAACTGACATTTCAGTCTATCACGAATGTTAAATTTCATGTTTTCCAAATTAACAACTGGTATTTTGAAATGCAGTATTTCAACAGAAAAGGGGATAATACTGGTTGGTTAATTTCTAATCTTGTAAAAATTCCTGAAAAAGATAAAGCTTCATTAATAAAAACAATCAGTCATGAGAACTAAACCTTTAATTGCTCAACTTTTTTTAATACTGGCACTTTCTTTTTTCACAAACAGTTTATTGTTTGCGCAAAAAGCAAAACATAAAAAGAAAAATAAAGAAGATGTTGATTCAAGCCTTGTAGAACATCAAAATAAAGCTGCCGAACTTATTGAATTTATGTCGGGCACGCTAAATGCCATTGGAAGCGAAAACACACCTGTTTTTGAAAAGCAGATAATGATCAACAATAGCTTTAACAAAATTTTCTTAGATGATAAAGTTCAGGTTGAAGATGACTTAGATGAAAACAGGGAGATTTACATGTACAAAGATGTGCAGGCCTATTTACAGGACATTGATTTTTTCTTTAAAAATGTAAAATTTGATTTCAAAATTGAGGATGTAGAGCATTTTGAAGGTACTGATGGTGACATTGTTTTTAAATTTAAAACAATAAGGCACCTGAAAGGTTTAACCATTGCAAACGATAGTATGGACTCTTTTATGGATCGTTACATTGAAATTAACTTAAACGACAATGATCAAAGCCTGAAAATTGTAAGCATGTACACCACCAAATTGAACGAGAGTGAAGAAATGCAAAAGTGGTGGGATGATTTATCAACTGATTGGAAAAAAATATTAAGCACAAAAAGCGGAATAACAGAACCAGTTGACTACAATAAAATAAAATCCGTATTAAGGATTACAGAATTAGATATTTCAAATAACGAAAAAATAACTGATTTAAAACCACTTACAAAACTAGGAAGGTTAAAACGACTGGATTTTAGCAACACAAAAGTAAACGACCTTTATCCAATCAGGAACCTGAATAAATTAGAGGTTTTAAATTGCTCAAATACTGAAATTAAAAGTATTTCATCGTTGCAATATGCAGCAAAAATGCAGGATTTATTTTTAGACAATACAAAAATCAACGACATTAATGTAGTTGAAAATTTTGGCGAGTTAAAAAAACTGAGCATTGAAAATACTGAGGTTTCGGATATTGAGGCCCTAATAGAAGCAAGCACGTTGGTAGATTTAAGAATGTCTGGAACAAAAGTGCAAAAAACCGAGGTGTTAAAGGAGCTACCTGAAATTAAATTTTTACGGTTTAACTCAACTCCTGTTAGCAGTTTAAACAACCTATCGAACCTTAAAAAGCTGGAGCATTTAAGTTTTTCAGCAACAAAAATAAATGACATTAGTCTTTTAAGCCAGTTTGCGAACCTAAAAGTGGTTTATTTTAATAACACAGCCATTAAAGAACTTACTCCACTTGAAAAATGTGATAAAATTGAAAAAATCTATTGCGACAATACTGGAATTGATGAAGCCAAGGCTTCTGCATTCATGGATAAAAAACCAAACAGCCTGGTTATCTATAATTCTGATATCCTGAAAAAATGGTGGGAAGGCATGTCGGCTGAATGGAAAAATATATTCTCAGCTGATCTAAAGACCGACCAACCCAGCATTGAACAATTGCACCGTCTAAGTACGAAAGAAGAGATAAGCCTGGCAGGAAAAACAGCTATTACCGCTTTAGGACCTGTCTCAAAATTCACCCACTTAACGAAATTAGATGTATCTGGGACTGGGATTACTGATTTGGAACCAGTTAAGAACCTACTTGATTTGCAGGAACTGAATTGTTCAAATACTCAGGTTACAAAACTGGATGCATTGAGCAACTTAAAAAGGTTGGTGAAACTGGATTGTTCAAACACACAGTTAGCAAGCCTTGCCCCTATTGCAAATTGCGATAACCTGGAAATAATTAATGCTGACAAAACACAAATAGAAGAACTTTCAGGACTTTCAAAGCTGGAACGATTAAAAAAGATTTATGCTGATGAAACAAAACTAACTAAAGACAGCGTTACAAACTATATTAAAGAAAATGGCAGTAGCCTTGTAATATACAGAACAAAAACATTAGAGAATTGGTGGGCTGAACTATCCAGTGACTGGAAAGATGTTTTTAAACAATATGTTGATTTTTCTGAAGTGCCTGACAGGGAGCAATTGCACCAAATTACCATGCTTAAAGAGGTTGATTTGAAAGATAAAAATGACATTTCGAACCTAAAACCTCTTACGATGCTTGAATATCTGGAAAATATTAGGTTTAAGGATACACGCATTAGTGATTTATCCCCAATTGCTAAGCTGGAGTATGTAAAAGAGTTTGTTTGCACGAGAAGTGCAATTAGTGAATTGGGTGCTCTTTCGAATTACAAAAACCTGGAAACACTTGATTGCTCAAACACCTTAATATCTGATTTAGAGCCTATTAAAAACTTAAAGAAATTGCAAGTACTTAAAGTTTCGGGTACTAAAGTAAGGTGGTTAAAAGACATTGAAGGTTTAAAAGAACTTATTCACCTTGATATTTCGGGTACAAGGGTACTTTCGCTTGATGCTGTTTATGACCTTCCTAAGCTTAAAGTATTAAAGTGCTACAACACCAAAATTATGGGATTCCTTATTAATAAATTTGAGAAAAATAATCCTGATGTGGAGGTGGTTCGATAATAGTTTATTGAAACCTGAATAAAACAGATATAAACGGCGCAGCTATTTTTTAATAAAAGTAGCTGCGCCGTTTTTCCAATCTAAAAAGACCAGTTATAAATTATTTATGCCGAAACTCAAACCCACAACTTTTGCATTTTAGCTTTGATGATTTAAGCACATGAGTAATAGACTTAAAAGTAAATAGCGTTTTAAATAACGCCCCGGCAATTTTTAAACTATTTTTTAGGTTAAATATTACTTTTACATCCTGTGAATCACATTTGGGGCAATGTTCAACAGTTTTTTCCGGCACAATTTCACCGGCTTCTTTCATTATATCAATAGCTTTATCTAAATCATCATTGGCTACTTGTAATTCAACGACCATTGTAGACAAATGACTTAACACCTGGGTGGTAAATTCATCTTTGAACCGGCATCTTATTCCTTCAGACTCCAGGCGGCCTTTTAGAACTGTCAAATCAGATTCGTAATGTGATTCTTTGATGGTTGTGAATTGCATAGATATATTTTTAAAACTTATTCAACTTTTAGATAAAAATCGCTCATCCTAAAAACCATGATACATGAGTACATTTTGAACAGATAAAACAAGTTGCACTTTTATTTACCCAATCGAGGTTGAAAAAAGCTGCAATCGCTGAATTTAACTGGGCTTTTCTTGTCCAAAAGTGATTATTACCACATATAGGACATATTAATTCATTCCCTGCAACTTCAACTGTTTGTGGCACTTTTTTCTTAAATAATCCCATCAGTAATTTTATTAGTACTAACTACTATACTTTATCCACCTCCAAAGCTCTTTGTAGGTGATTTTTTTGCCATACATTAAAATCCCAACACGGTAAATTTTTCCTGCCAGCCAAATGGTGCCTAAAAATGTTAATACAAGTAACACCATTGAAAGGGCCAATTCCCAGCCTGGAACGCCAAAAGGTATCCGCAACAACATAATTACCGGTGAGGTAAATGGAATAATGGAGAACCAAAAAGCAATGGGCCCGTTAGGATCCTGGATAACCACCTGTGCCATAATAATTGACAGGATAAGTGGAATGGTAATTGGCAACATAAATTGCTGTGTATCTGTCTCATTATCAACCGCACCACCAATAGCTGCAAAGAGAGAAGCATACAGTAAATATCCTCCTAAAAAATAAAATA
Source organism: Bacteroidales bacterium (assembly GCA_050291445.1). Classification (GTDB taxonomy): domain Bacteria; phylum Bacteroidota; class Bacteroidia; order Bacteroidales; family NBLH01; genus NBLH01. The sequence goes on from JBNKJW010000241.1 coordinate 74,443, forward strand.
TAAAACCAAAAACTATCTGGCCTAATGGTAAATTCATCATTGTGGCAAAAGCTTCACTTACCATACCGTTCCCTGCTCCCACATCCTTCATTTCTGTCGGAATATTGGCCCCCTGTATCATTTGTTCACTAACTTGCGGATTACTTTCTATGCCAATCAAGGGCATCACCACCGAAACAATAACAGTTGAAAGTACTACCCAAAGCGCAAACTGGGTTAATGCAACCAAGGCAATACCTACCACCTTCCCCATCATTAGCTGAAATGGTTTAACTGAAGAAACAAGTACTTCAACCACACGATTGGTTTTTTCTTCTAATACTCCGCGCATTACCTGTGCACCGTAAATAAAAATAAACATGTAAATAATCAAGGAAATAAAAATCCCGAAAACCATAATAATTTCCGTGGAGCTTTCTTCCTCGCTTCCATCAGCCTTAATTTTAAGGGTTTTTATACTCACTTTGGTTTCAACTGAATCCAACTTAGATTCGTCAATACCCAACTCCATCAACCTATCCGAACGCAATTTCTTTTTGATTGCGTATTTAATGGCCGATTTTGTATTAATATCAGGTTGAACATCGGATAAAAGCTGAATGTTCTCGCCATTTGAGCTATCAGGTAAAATAAGCAGGGCATAATACCCGCTATTTTCAAAATTCGCTTTTAAATCATCAATGCTGTCTTTCGATATAAATTCAAATTTTAATTTCCCATCTTGCTCAAAATCATCTGCAAAGCCACCAGTATAATCTGCAATGGCAACGGTTCTGTCTTTATCAGTTTTCATGGTAGCCAATACCGCAGGAACAATTATGATGGCCGCCATTAAAACAGGCCCCAATATCGACATGATGATAAAAGACTTCTTTTTAACTCGTGTAGTGTATTCTCGTTTTATGATTAAGTTTATTTTACTCATCTGGTTTCTTGTTACTTGTTTCTGGATTTTGGTAGCTGGTTACTTTGTTAAAGCCTCAATTTCAACCATATCCTTATTCTTTTTTTTAAAACTTTTATTATGTTGTTCGATTTTATCTCCAGGTTTTTAGTTACTTAACTCTCAACCTCTATCTTAACCTTATTCCTTTGTCTTGTTTTCTGATTCAACTTTTTCTAATGGATTGGTACCTTCCACAACATTGATAAAAATATCATTAACCGAAGGTATCATTTCTTCTACTCCAACAACAGTCCCAAGCGGCAATAAGTCGCTGATTAACTGATTAGTAGAAGTATTACCCAGTAACTTAAACCGACAGGTTGTGTGTCCGTTTTTCTGCTCCAGATTCAACATTTTATAGCTTGCAGAAAGAGAGGCTGAGAACTTATCAAAATGCCCCTGAAAAGTGACATCAAATATATTTGCCTTATAGGTTTCTTTAATTTGGTGCAACTCGCCATCCAGCACTTTTTTCGATTTGTTAATCAAAGCAATATTATCACAAAGTTCTTCAACGGAAGCCATGTTGTGTGTTGAAAAAATTATAGTAGCACCTTTTTCTTTCAGTTCAAGAATTTCCTGCTTTAGCAAATTGGTGTTTATGGGGTCAAAACCGCTAAAAGGTTCATCAAAAATCAGTAATTTTGGCTCGTGCAAAATGGTGGTGATGAACTGAATTTTCTGAGCCATTCCTTTCGAAAGTTCCTCCACCTTTTTATGCCACCAATCAGCAATATCAAACTTTTCAAACCAGTATTTCAATTTATCCATGGCTTCCTTTTTTCCCATTCCTTTCAATTGTGCAAAATACAAAGCCTGTTCGCCGGTTTTCATTTTTTTGTACAAGCCACGTTCTTCGGGTAGGTAACCAATTTCTGAAACATGTGATGCTTTCAACCTTTCGCCCCTGATAAGCACTTCGCCAGTATCGGGCATGGTAATATGATTAATGATACGAATCAATGTGGTTTTACCAGCTCCGTTTGGCCCCAATAAGCCAAATATTTTCCCTTCAGGAATGGTAAGGCTTACATTATCAAGGGCTTTATGATTGACAAAGGTTTTTGAAACATTTTTTATTTCCAGTAAGCTCATTCGTTTATTTTTAGTTTTAAGTTTTTTATTACAGATAACCTTCTAAAATTTGAACATCTTTATTAATAAGTTTTTGAATCTTAATAAAGAACCCCTCTTTGGGGGTTTTGTAAAATTAGTCGTTCATTGTAACTTTTTGTTACAATTTTGGGGAAATTTTTGCTTAGAAATTTCACAGATAAAAAATACCCCTTTGTAATTGGTATAATACTATAAAATTGAACCCATTTAATCATAAAAAAACACATACCCAAAATGGATATGTGCTTTCTGTTATACTAACGGTCATTTATTGCTATTCAAAAAAATCTTTCACCCTATTAAAGAAACTCTTTTCTTCAGTAGCTCTTGCTTTAAAATTTTCAGAGTCTTTTAGGTGCTCCAATGCTTTTTTCTCGTCTTTCGAAATAGTTTTAGGGATGTAGACATTTACTTTCACTAACAAATCACCACGCCCGTACCCCTGAACGTCTGGCACTCCTTTTCCTCTTAGTCTCAGTATTTTACCAGCTTGTGTACCAGCTTCAATTTTCACTTTTACTCTTCCGTTTAAAGTAGGTATTTCAACCGGGGCACCCAAAATAGCATCAGGTACACTTATATGAAGATTGTATAATAAATCGTTATCGTTCCTTATTAACTCAGGATGTTTTTCCTCCTCAATTAAAACCAGCAAGTCTCCGTTAATTCCACCACCGGCCGGTGCATTACCTTTTCCCGAAACAGATAATTGCATTCCTTCGGCAACACCTGCGGGAATATTAATTTCAACAACATCATCTTGCTTAACCACGCCATCGCCATAGCATGTATTACATTTTTTTGTAATGGTTTTTCCTTTACCACCACAAGCCGGACAGGTGCTTGCTGTTTGCATTTGCCCTAAAATGGTATTGGTAACACGGGTAACCTGCCCATGTCCACCACAGGTTGAACAGGTGGTAATTGAATTACTATCAGCTGCACCAGTACCACCACAAGAATCACAACTAATGTATCTTTTTACTTTTATTTTTTTCTCAACACCATTGGCAATCTCCTCAAGGTTTAATTTCACCCGCACTCTCAGGTTCGAACCACGGGCAACCCTTTGTCCACCTCCACGTCGGCCACCTCCGCCAAAGCCACCAAAGCCAAAAATATCGCCAAATGAAGAGAAAATATCTTCAATGTCCATGCTGAAACCACCGCCACCTCCAGCACCACCGCTTAAACCGGCATGACCAAACTGATCGTAGCGTCTTCGCTTATCATCATTGCTTAAGACTTCATATGCTTCAGCTGCTTCTTTAAATTTATGTTCTGCGTCTTTATCGTCAGGGTTCCTATCAGGGTGGAATTTCAGAGCCTGTTTCCGGTAGGCTTTTTTCAACTCCTCTTTACTGGCGGTTTTCGAAACCCCAAGTACTTCGTAATAATCTCTTTTCGACATTTTTTATTTTTTTTATTCGGCCCTATTCACCCACAACTACCTTTGCAAAGCGGATGACCTTTTCATGCATCACATAGCCCTTTTCAATTACATCAATCACTTTGCCTTTCATATCTTCTTCAGGCGCAGGTATTTTTGTTACTGCCTCGTGGTGATCGGTGTCAAATTCTTTTCCAATGGCTTCAATTTCTTTCACTCCTCTTTGAGATAAAAAGTCTTTAAAGTTGCTATAAATAAGTTCAACTCCTTCAATTACTGCATTTTTCTCTTCCTCCCCATTTCCTTCCATCGATTTCATGGCACGCTCAAAGTTGTCCATCACAGGTAAAATATTCAGTAAAATATCTTCACCTGCAGATTTTATCAGCTCCATTTTTTCTTTTAAGCTTCTTCTTCTGAAATTGTCAAATTCAGCAGTCAACCTAAGGTATTTCTCATTTAACTCGTTGTATTTTATTTCAAAATCCTGAGTCTGTTCTTGTTCCTGAACCTCTACTTGTTCTTCAACTTCAACCTCCTGTTCTTTTTCCGACTTTTTAGTCTCTTTTCCTTTTTTTGCTTTCACGTCCACTTCTTCAGTATTTTTCTTTGATTTTTTCTTTGAATTGACTTTTTCTTTTTTTTCTGCCATTTCTTTGAAATTTAAACAAGTATCTTTTTAAATTATTAGTCGTTGGTTATTAGGCACTAAACAGTTAATCATTAATGACCAGTGACTAATGACCTCTAATCTTTCCATTTCCGTTTTGTTTATCAAATAATTTGCCAGTCGGTTTTTTAAGACATTTTGGCACACTTTGCATAAAGATTTGTATAAAATGACAAAGACAAGCCCCAAAGCCTGTCTTTTTGTACTGTTATTTTTATTATCTAATGATAGCTATTTCAAATATTTGTCAAGCGTTTGTACTAAATCAACTCCTCTTAGGTTAATAGCAAGGACTTTGCCTTCTCCATCAATCAAAAAGTTATAAGGAATGGCTCTAACACCATAATCATGAGCAGCTTGCGAATCATATCCTTTCAAATCACTTACGTGATGCTTCCAGGTTAATCGGTCCTTTACAATTGCACTTTTCCAACTGTTTAAATCGGTATCCAAAGAAACTGAAAACACCTCAAATCCATTTCCATTAGCAAACTTACTGCTTTTATACTTTTGATATGCTCTTACAAGATTAGGATTTTCAAATCGGCTGGGAGCCACCAGCGAAGCCCAGAAATTCACCAACACTATTTTCCCCTTCAATTTAGAAAGTTTATACGTTGTAGTCCTGTCAACCGAAAGCATACTTATTTCAGGAGCCGTTTCACCAATCTTAGGAGGCATTGGCTTTATTTTTTTTTCTTTTTTTCCATCAACATTCGAAAAAGCAAGAAAAAAAGGAAGTACAACAAACAACAACACAGATCTTTTTCTTTCCATCTCTATCAAATTTGAATTGACAGGTTTTAATCAACTCGCTCAATATCAGCTCCTATGGCATTTAATCTTTTATCAATATCCTGGTAGCCCCTGTCAATTTGTTCAATGTTATGTATTGTACTTATTCCTGTTGCCGACAAAGCTGCAATTAACAATGCTACACCTGCCCTTATATCTGGTGAAGTCATTGTTGTTCCTCTTAAAGGATATTTTCTGTCAATACCAATTACAGTTGCCCTGTGAGGATCGCAAAGAATTATTTGCGCCCCCATATCTATCAATTTATCAACAAAGAACAAGCGGCTTTCAAACATTTTCTGATGAATTAGAACACTGCCTTTAGCCTGGGTTGCAACAACCAAAAACACACTTAACAAATCAGGTGTAAGACCTGGCCAGGGTGCATCTGCAATAGTCATTATTGAACCATCAATAAAGGTTTCGATAATATAGTTTTCTCTGCCATTAACAAAAATATCATCATCTTTTCGTTCAACCCTAATTCCTAAACGCTTAAATGAGTCCGGTATTATACCAAGTTCATTATAATTAACATTTTTTATCGTAATTTCAGAGCGGGTCATTGCCGCCAGACCGATAAAACTTCCTACCTCAATCATATCGGGCAAAATTTGATGTGTACAACCACCCAGTTTATCAACTCCCTGTATGGTTAATAAATTGGAACCTACGCCACTTATTTTTGCACCCATTTTATTCAACATCTTGCACAATTGCTGCACATAAGGCTCACATGCAGCATTATAAATAGTTGTTGTGCCATTTGCTAAAACAGCGGCCATTAATATGTTTGCAGTTCCTGTTACCGAAGCTTCATCAAGTAACATGTAGGTACTTTGAAGTTTTTCTGCAGATAGAATGTAGGCATTCTTTTTTAAATCAAAGCGAAAGTTTGCGCCTAATTTTTCAAAACCTTGCAGGTGTGTATCAATTCTGCGTCGTCCTATTTTATCACCACCCGGGCGGGGGATAAAAGCCTTCCCATATCGAGCCAGTAAAGGGCCAATAATCATCACAGAACCACGTATTTTGGAACCTTTGGTTTGAAACTCTTTAGAGTTCATGTACTCCAAATCGATGTTTTGTGCCTTGAACTGATAAACCGAAGGCTTAACTTTAACTACCTCAACACCAAGCCCTTTCAGAATACCTATCAAATTACTAACATCAACAATTTCGGGGACATTTGAAATTGTGATTGTTTCATCTGTTAATAAACAAGCACAAAGAATTTGCAAAGCTTCGTTTTTAGCACCTTGCGGATGAAGGTCACCTTGTAATGATTTGCCTCCGTTTATTCGAAAAGAGCTCATGCTAGCTATTTAAAAATCGATATTTACAATGGTTTTAGTTTCTTTGATATCCTTTTTTCTGAGTTTTTTGTATTTTTTTCCTTTTTTTCTGCATTAGATCTTTTGATTCCATTAAGCGAGTTCCGTCTTCAACTTTAAGTTTTCCATTTGAAAGCTCACCCAACATTCCAAAAATGTATTCATCTTCAACAGTGTCTTTATTCCAAATCATATATAATTTTTTCATATGATTAGTAATAACTTTTATCAATTCATCCTGTTTTTCTTTGTCTTCCATCTCAACAGCTGCCTTGATAAGTTTCTGCATAGTTCGTCCTAAAAACCTGTATTTTAGAGGTCCGTCAACATAGGGTACTCTTTCAGGTTTTTCTTCAAATGTCTCTTTTTTAGGGGTTGGGTATGGAGACTCAATATCTAAATCGAACTCAGCCATTTGAGCCAATTGATCCCAAAGTTTATGTTTAAAATCGTTGATATCGCGTAAATGAGGGTTTAAATTACCCATTACGTTAATAATTTCCTGCGCCGCCTGATTTCGTAAATCCCTGTCGTTGATTTTTTTAATGTGTTCAACCATGTACTGAACATTTCGTCCATATTCAGGCAAAATCAATCTTTCCCTTTTGGTACTGTAATCCATCGTTTTTATTTTAATTCTTTAATTATTACAATTTTATAAATATATAGCACTTTTAACTAATTTACAACTAAACCAAAGTTTAATTGACAATTATTAAATAATACTTGCAAAAAATATATTCAAATAGCAAAATTAGCCATCAATAACACTAAGTTTGGCAAATTTAAGCAGTAATTGCTTTTTACCCGCTTTTTCAAACTCTATAGTTGCCTTTGAGTTTGGGAAAACACCTTCAATAGCTACCACCTGGCCTTTCCCAAACCTGTCGTGCAAAACAGTTGTGCCCACATCAATATTACTTTGTTTTTGATTATTGATTGATGCATTTGAATTTATGGTCGTCTTTTCAACTTTTTTAAATCTTGATTTATTGGAGGTTAAGGGTTTTGTTGGTTCAGTTGTTTGCTCTTTTTTAAATCCTGAAAATTTTGTTTTTCCCCCACCTAGATTTAAACCTTTATTAATTTCCCTGTTGTTATATTTGCTTTGCAGTTCTTTACTAAATGGACTTCCTGATATATTTTGGTTTTGATAATCGATGTATTCTTCCGAAATATCTTTAATAAACCGGCTTGGACGACAATCAGTCAGTTGCCCCCATCGGTAACGGGTTCTTGCATGCGAAATAGTCAGGCTGATTTCTGCCCTGGTAATGGCAACGTAGAACAAACGACGTTCTTCTTCCAGCTCGGAGTTATTACCTACCGAAAATTTTGAAGGAAATAATTCTTCTTCTAAACCAGCTAAAAAAACATGTTTAAACTCAAGTCCTTTGGCCGAATGAATGGTCATTAATGTCACTGTTTCTTGGTCATCGCCCTCTGCTTTATCTTCATTAGTCAGCAGTGCAACATTTTCAACAAACTGATTAAGTGTGACCAAATCGTCCCCATCTTTCTCCCTGATACTAAAATCTTTTATCCCATTGAGCAATTCCTGGATGTTTTCGTGCCGGCTAATTCCTTCGGGAGATTTATCGTTGTACAGGTCTTTTAAAATTCCACTCGCCACGGCAATTTCGCGTGCGGTTTCGTAAGCATCATTATTTAACGCCGATGGAACAAAGTTCTGAATCATAGCCATAAACGAAATAATTTTACTCTGTACAGCCTTGCTTAGCCCCATGTTGGTTTCGTTAAGCCTTAAGGCCGATTGCCATATACTCATCTGATTTTGAGTGGCATACACCGAAAGCCTTTCCAAACTTGTTGCTCCAACTCCTCTTTTGGGATAATTTACAATCCGCTTAAAGGCTTCATCATCATTGGGGTTTAAAACCAAACGGAAATAGGAAAGCAAGTCTTTAATTTCTTTTCGTTGATAGAAGGAGATACCACCAAAAATCTGATACGGGATGTTCTTTTTTCGTAAAGCTTCCTCCAGAATCCTTGATTGAGCATTGGTCCTGTACAAAATTGCAAAGCTATCAAACGAACAATGTTCGCTAAATCGTATATCATTAATTGAGTTGGCTATCAGGTATCCTTCTTCATGATCGGTATAAGCTTCAACTAATTTTATTTTTGAACCTATATCGTTTTCGGAAAATACATTCTTTTTTATCTGGTTTTTGTTTTTGCTAATTACGCTATTTGCTGCATCTACAATATTTTTTGTTGAACGATAATTTTGCTCCAGCTTAAAAACTTTATTTTCGGGATAATCTTTTTTGAAATTAAGGATATTTTCAATACGTGCACCACGAAAAGCGTAGATACTTTGTGCATCATCGCCAACCACACAAATATTATGATGGGCTTCTGCCAATTTCTTAATAATCAGGTACTGCGAAAAGTTGGTATCCTGGTACTCGTCAACCAAAACATACTTGAATTTCTCCTGGTACTTATGCAAAATTTCCGGGAATTTATCGAACAGATAATTAGTTTTCATCAGGATGTCATCAAAATCCATAGCCCCTGCCGTTTTGCAGCGATTCTCATACATCTGGTAAATTCTGTAAACTTCAGGTTTTCGGGAGTGTCTGTCTGCCTGCATAATTTGTGCAGTTCCGGCATATGCTTTGGCAGTAATCAGGTTATTTTTTGCGAATGAAATCCGGCCTAGAATTTCTCCAGGTTTATAAACATTCGGATCAAATTGAAGTTCTTTTACAATTGATTTTATCAGGTTTTTTGAATCCTGTGCATCATAAATGGTAAAACTTGATGGGTATCCTATCGCTTTTGATTCAAAACGAAGGATTTTTGCAAAAATAGAATGAAAAGTACCCATCCATAGATAACGCGCCGCTTGTTCGCCAATAATTTTTGCAATCCTGTCTTTCATTTCACGTGCAGCTTTATTGGTAAAGGTTAGTGCAAGCACTTCGGCTGGCCTTACACCCAGGTTAAGCATATGAACAATACGGTATGTCAGCACCCGGGTTTTTCCTGATCCTGCCCCAGCAATGACCAAAGATGGCCCCTCTACATTTTCAACTGCTTCACGTTGAATTTCATTTAACTCCTCAAGGTAAGACTGCACGTTTGTGTAATTAAAAGTGGATAATTAGTGTATGTAATCTTTAAGCAACTTCTGCGTTACAAAGAGTAGTATTAAAAGGTGCAAAGATAATTGCCTAGAGGCAATGGTCAAAATATTTTACAGCAAAACAAAAAGTAATTATTAACAGTTTTGCTTACAAGCCTGTTGGGTTATAAAAACTTTATGCTTATGCACAATAATAAAACAAAATTTATAGTTTTGCAAGGACATTAGCCAATCGTTTATTATGAAGATTAAAACAGCTTTTTTATTATTTTTCAGCATTACAAGCAACCTATTATTTGGTCAACTGACCTTAAAAATACAACCACCAGTGCAAGATCCATGTGTTGATTCCACCATCACATTTTATGTAACAGATGACAGCAATAATGAGCTATCGGGTGTTGATTTAATCTGGGATTTTGGAGATGGTTCAGCACTCGTTAGCGGAACGGACCTGGATTCTGTTGAACACACTTTCACCGAAGGTGGCGGTCATATTATCAGGGTTGATGGAACAGATGGGGTGAATTCGGATTATGTACTTTTCCAGTACGAAACAGCTTTAACGCCTAATTTCCATGGCACAAATTCAAGCAAAGATGACTCAATTTGTATTTTAGAAGAAATACTTTTAAAGGGTGTTATTAATGATTCTACATGGGTATATGAAATTCCGGATAAATCTAAAGAAGAAACCCCCTTAAAAATACCTGAATCTGGCGATTATGTAGCCAAATATGATTACCGGATTTTTGAAGAAACAGAGTTTATTACTGATGGCAGTGAAATTGACACCATTATGGTTATGCTTGAGCACAATAACCTTGCGGATGTTCAGGTTGAGTTAATTTGTCCAAATGGAAGTGGTATTATTTTAAAAAGTTTCGGTGGCCAAGATGGTATCGATTTAGGAATCCCTAACGCCTCAAACCCGAATACGGAAGGAACAGCATACACCTACTACTGGACCGATTTTGGAACAAACACTGCCATGAATGATGTCACCATTGCATTGCCCGATACCATAATGCCCGAAGGAGAATATGGTTCAGAATCTAATTTTAATAGTCTGGCTGGCTGCCCGTTAAACGGAGAATGGAAAATAAAAGTAACTGGTGATGTTGCTGACAGCCAGGGCTATGTTTTTGCATCGCAATTAACACTCAATGGCACAAAAATATTTACAGATTGGGAATACAGTCACACCTATAATCAATTTGAGTGGGTGGGTGAAACCGGACATGTGGGTTCAATAAGTTTATCTGATACAACTTCAATTGCTTATCCTGATCTTCATGGCAACATTAGGTATTATTTTAAAACTGTTGATAATTTTGGGTGTAGGCAGGATACTTCGTTGATTGTTAGGGTTGAAGCACCAACATTCACCTTTAGTCCTGATTCAGTGCCATTTAATGACACAATTTCATTTATAGACAAAACAAGCTGGGCAACTGAATATGAGTGGGATTTTGGTGATGACTCACCCTTTTCAACCGAAAAAGAGCCCATACACACTTATAGCTCAGATGGCCAATACAAAGTAATTTTAACCGCTAGAACACCTGATGGCTGCGAAGACACTGTGTCTGATATAGTAACCCTTATTGTTCCAGATTATGATCTTGAACAGATACCTAATGCGTTTAATCCGAACAGTACAGGTAACAACAACACCTTTAATTTAAAAGGTAATGGATTGGATGGTCTAAAAACATTTGAATGCTATATTTACAGCAGATGGGGTAAAAAAGTTGCTGAGTGGCACTCAATCGAAGAAGCCCAAGATACTGGTTGGGATGGAAGAATAATGGGGGGACGCGATGCATCCCCAGGGGTATATTATTATGTAATAAAAGCAATTGGGTATGATGGTAATGTTATAGAAAAAAAAGGTTTTGTCCATCTTTTCAGGTAACTTTAAGCAATAACAAATCAAAAAAATGGAAACGGGAATAAAAAAAGCAACCATCATCACACGTCTATTTTTAAGCGACCGCTTTATACTTTCTCTTATTATACTCAACTCTTTCACCATCTTTGGCGAAGGATTTAAAGATTTTGGGAAAAATATACTTTATTACATCACCCTGGTCGATAGCATAATTACCCTACTTTTTCTTGTTGAAGCCACTATAAAAATAAGCCATTTTGGATGGAAAGGCTACATTAGTTCTGCCTGGAATAAGCTAGACTTCACCCTGGTATTGCTTTCAATGCCTTCAATAATCCTACTAATACTGCATAGCAAAATGCACGGGCTTAGTTTCCTTCTCATTTTCAGGGTATTCAGAGTATTTAAGTTTTTTAGGTTATTTAAGTTCATCCCTGGTATCGATGACCTGATTAAAGGGGTACAAAGAGCTTTAAAAGCATCCATATTTGCCCTTTTTGGTTTCTTCCTCTTAAATTTCATCTTTTCAATACTTTCATGTTACCTTTTTAAAGACCTATCGCCACAATATTTTGGGGATCCTATCAGAGCCATGTATTCCACCTTCAAAGTATTTACTACTGAGGGCTGGTACGAAGTTCCTGATAAAATTGCACAAACATCCACCACCTTCAATGCCTTTGCTATTAAATTTTACTTTGTACTTGTGCTAATTATTGGAGGTATTTTAGGTCTTTCGCTGGTTAATTCTATTTTTGTTGATTCAATGGTTATGGACAATAATGATGATTTAGAACGAAAAATTGATATTCTTAACCAAAAAATTGAAACCCTTGTTAAGCAGGAGAACAAAAAACTTGCAGACGAATAAGGTACACTCACCTTAAACAAACTTCAATTAATCTAAATTTTGAGGATAATATTTGAAAAGCTAAATCAGAATAGTTACTTTTAGTACTTTGATTTTTACAGAACAAACAAACTAGAGTTGTGTAGTACAAAATTTGCCGGGTTTGTTTGCATAAATAAACATAACAGATGGATTGCCTATAGTTTTTCATGAAATTAAACCTGGTAAGTTTATTCATTTATTTTAAACTTGACAAGATATTAGGGTTTTGCAGTTGCCTTTTTTTATTCTAAATTGTAACTTAATTGCAATATTTCTTTCGCATTAAACCTAACCAAATGGAAGATAATAAAGAACTTGTTTTTAGGATTCAGAAACTCATCAACGAAAACAAAGAATTACAAAGCCAGATAAAAGAACTTAAGCAAAAAAATGAAAAGCTTGAAGACCAAAATCAAAAATTCAAGCACCAGATTGCCCAAATACCAGAAGATTTATTACCCAAAGGACTAAAAAGCGCCCCTACATCTAAGACCTTAAGGTTTAAAATGGCGACCGTTCTTTACCTTGACATTCAAGGCTTTAAGAAAATTTCAGAAGGAATGAATTCTGAAGAAATAATTGATGAACTGGACCAGATTTTCTTTCACTTTAACGAAATTGTAAAGAAATACAAGATACAAAAAATTAAAACCATTGGCGACGCTTATATGTGTGCTGGTGGTGTTCCGGTAAAAAACATCACCAACCCTATTGATGTGGTACTTGCTGCATTAGAAATGGAAGAATACCTTGGTAACCTTAAGGATGAATACGAAAAAGAAAATAGAAAATTCTGGGACTTGCGCCTGGGTATTCATACAGGTGCAGTTACTGCAACCATTCAGGGAAGAAAAAAAATCTCTTACGACCTGAAAGGGGATACCGTTAACATTGCCACACGAATGGCTTCGGCAAGCGAAATTGGCAAAATCAACATTTCGGTAATGACCTACGAGCTGGTAAAACAGTATTTCGATTGCGATTATCATGGAAAAATACCTGTAAAATACCAGGGCGATATGGAGATGTATTTCATCAAGCGAATAAAGAAAATGTACTCCGAAGACCGCAAAGTTGGAGTTAAGCCTAATGAAATATTCCGTGTTAAGTACCTTATCCGTCAGTTTACTGATTTGCAGGAAATGATACTTGACAAACTAGAGCGGGAGTTGCCTAAATACCTTTTTTACCATAATTACAAGCACACCATTGATGTAGTCAATCAGGCTGAATTAATTGGCTATGGTGAGGGAGTTGATGATGAAGCCATTCTTTTGCTAATGACCGCAGCTTTGTTTCATGATGCCGGGCACACAATTGGTTACGATAACCACGAATATTTTGGGACACAAATTGCCAGGGAATGGCTGCCAAAATTTAATTATTCCGAAAATCAAATTGATGAAATATGCAAAATTATAATGGCCACTAAACTGCCTCCACAACCAAAAACCCTGTTGCAAAAAATTATTTGCGACTCGGATCTAGATTACCTTGGACGTAGTGATTTTATCCCGGTTTCTAATACCCTGTATGAAGAACTTAAGGCTCAAAACAAAATGGGCTCATTAAATGCATGGAATAAAATACAGGTGAAATTTTTATCATCCCATCAGTTTTTTACAGATACTGCAAACAACCTGCGCGAGGTAAACAAACAAGCACAGATTGAAAGAATAAAGGCTATTATTGACTGGGATTCTGATGAATAACAATCTTGAAACAATAAAAATTTTCCCTGTCCTAAATTGGTTGAGATCTATTCAAAAAAATTATTTTCAAAGTTCCAAATCACTTAATATTGCTAAAATTGAATAAAGCAATGCTCAAAACTTACAGGATCTTTTATGTAATTCAAATAAAATTAGCATCTATCTGTCAAAATATTAAGATAAGAACCGTTTAGTTTTATACAAGGTTGTAATTTTGTACAATAATTGTTAGAATGGGTATGACAATAGACTGTGCTAAAAACGAACCAACAAATGAAATTTTATTCAACTATTCTTTTTTTCTTTTTAATTAGCCTATCAGTGCTAGGTCAGGATGATTATGTAAAATCAACTGTTACCAGAAATAATGCCTATTCGTTCAAACTCTATAAATCGCTTAATACGAATAGTGAAAACATAGTACTTTCACCTTTCGGTGTTTCAACCTGCATGGCTATGTCGTACATCGGAAGTGAGGGCAAAACCCAGGAATCTATTGCAGATGAATTAAATTTCATCACACCTTTTGGAGTACTTTTCAGCTTTAAACAGCTGATAAAAAGGTATCAGATATACAAGAGTAATGAAATCAACCTACTGATTGGCAATGCATTGTGGACAAACAATGAATTTGACATGCAAAAAAAGTACAAAAACATGTTAAAAATGAACTTTGCCGCCCATGTTCAGTCCCTCAATCTAGGCGCCAACAGTGAGCGTAATGCCAAAGTTATAAACCGATGGGTTAAAAAATCGAGTAATTCTAATATTAGGAGCATTATTCAACCAGAGAAAATTAGTGAATATGACAACCTTATGTACACTAACTATTTGTATTTAAATGGGAACTGGGAAAACGCATTTAATGAACAGTTTACAAGCAAATCGGACTTTTACAATGCCGACAGCACAAAAACCAAGGTTGACTTCATGAACCAGACTTCGTACTTAAGGTATAACGAAAACGATATTTTTCAAATTATAGAATTACCCTATTCAGGAAGAAATATTTCGATGATTGTTATTCTTCCGAAAAGAATTACGGATCTTGATTCTATTGAAAATGCCCTTAACCCAGTTAATTTTGATTTTTGGAATGGAGAATTATATACAAAACTGGTAAGTGTTTCGCTTCCAAAATTTAAAATTGAGTTTTCGCAGGATTTAGCAACATTAATAAGGGATCAGGGCGTTGAAATGGCTTTTTCTGAAGAAGGAAATTTCAGTAAAATTTCGGAAGACAAGGTTTATATCTCAAAATTAATACAAAAAACAATTATTGAGGTAAATGAGAACAAAAACTCCAATTTTACTCAATTGATAATTACTCCAGAGCAAATGAGAGATTCTAAAGATAAATCTTTTATCAGGTTTAATGCAAATCGTCCTTTTCTTTTTATTGTAAAAGACAATACTAACAATAGTATTCTGTTAGTTGGCAAACTAATTTATCCAAATCTCAGCAATTTATCCGCCGAATTCCGCAACTAAAAAACTGATTTTCAGAAACATAAAAGAAATCAAGTTGTATCAACAAAAAAAACAGCATAAAAAATCAATTCAAATCTGACATTTTTATAAATATTGTAGACATTTACCATAATTTCTTACTTTAATTAATAAGATTTCACATTCATCAAACATATTTTATTAGTGCTGGGTAAGTTTTATCTTAGTGTTCTGAAAAAGGGAATAATACCGATTTTACTTTCAAAATAGTCCAATTTCGGCAAATCCTCATTCGACTATTTTCAAGTAGCATCGGCATTTACCATTGCAATTTATATTTTGCTTTTGGACTAAAATATAAATGCAATTGGTATAACTAAAAAAACAAATAGGGAAATTGGAATGAAGCATTTAACTGTTGTAATATCATTAGTGCTTATGCCTCTCCTTTCTGGTATGCTAAACAGACATCCAGCGGGTATATTATACCCATCATCAAAAACATTAGTAGGAAATAATAAGATTATTGAAACAGACACCATTGAATCAATTATTTCCAACCATGGCAATCCCTTCATCACAAATTATAGTAATTCGAGCATTAGTAACCAGCAAATTTGGGCAATTTGTCAGGATCATTATGGGCAAATGATGTTTGCCCACCGGCAGGGAGTCACTATTTTTGATGGCAATAAATGGGAGTTGTTAAAGCTACCTGCAATTCCAATTACTTTAAAAAAGCTCTCTGAAAAAAAAATTGTTTTAATTGGTTACGACAACCAGTTTGGGTATCTAGCTAAGAACGATGATGGACGATACAACTATTTTGGATTATCGGATACCAGGTTAAAACATGGCGAAATTACTGATATAAAAATAAGTAATAAACTTGTTTACTTTTATAGTGATAAATCGCTAAGCATTTATAGCAAAAAGAATTTTAAACTAGTAAATGAGTGGTTTGTTGAAGATGGAGTTAAACAAAATGGCATTATACAGTTTAATAACGAAATATTTATTTCGGAGGAAAATAAAGGGTTATTCAAGATTGAAAACAATGGTAAGAAAAGCTATGTTTCTCGAAGTAAATCACTATCAATAAGCCAGATAGCTTTCAGTCTTCCGATTTCCTCAAAAAAAGTACTACTTGGAACATTTGATAATAAATTATACACATTTAATGGGAAAAGTATCAAAAACTACCATTGTAAGGCAGATGAATATATTGAAGAAAGTCAACTTGTAGGAGGTATTGACCTAAACAAGGATCAGTTTGCCCTTTCTACACTGTCCGGAGGTATTATCATACTTAATAAAAGCGATGGAAAAATTGCGCATGTTATAAATTACCAAAACGGCCTTCCTGATGATGAAATTTTTGCAGCCGGAACAGATAGCGAAGGTGGGTTATGGCTTTCGCATGGTTTTGGAATAAGCCGTGTAAATTATGACCTTCCTGTAAAAGACTTTAATTACTACCCTGGTATTGAAGGGAAACTGCTTGATGTAATTGAATATAATAAAACAATTTATGTTGCTACAACCAAAGGTGTTTTTTATTTAGATACACTAGCAAACATCAAAGAATTTGACATTTTTATTAAAAAAAGCAGCATAAAAAAAACTGACAGAAAAAAGGAAGTTATTGAGCTTCGAAAAACAACCGAAACGAAAAAAAGGAAAAGTATTTTTCAAAAATGGAAAGAGAGGCGCGAAAAAAGAAAAAAAAAGAAACTGGAAAGTAATGATAAGGACAATAACAAGGTAACAAGTAAACCAGTTGAAGTAAAACAAAAAAAAGACCGTAGTAAAAAAGAGAAGGTTGTTTACCGAAAAATCAAGAAACGAGTTTTATCCTTATCATACGTATTTAAAAAAGTTAAAGGGGTTTCGGGAAAGTGTAAGCAACTTTTAAAATACAATAATTCAATATTGGTTGCCTCAAACGAGGGCCTTTTTGAGATTAATAAAAAAAATGCAAAAAAAGTACTAAAAAATGTTTATGTAAATACAATAGTACTATCAGAAATCAAGGGCTTTATATACATTGGCACCGACAAAGGATTGATCGCAATAAAGCGTTACAAAAAAATATGGGAGCAGGCGAAAGGTATAAACGCCAGTGATATTGATGATGAAATACTTAGCATAGCAGAAGATAAAAACGGAAATTTATGGATTTGTAGCGATGCCTTAATTTATTTTGTATCAATAAACAACAGGCACCAAACAGAATCGGTAGAAGTTTTTGATTTTGGAAAAAGTAACCCTGACAAGTTTTCAGTAAGGAAAATTGAAGGGCAAATTTTCTTTTTGAGCTCCGGCGAAATATTTCAGTTTAATGAAAAAACTGAAAAAATTGAACCAAGCGACAAACTAATTCATAACAAACTAACTTTTTTTAAATACATAATTTCGCAAGCTGGTATTACCTGGCTAAAAAACGATGAAAAATGGTTTTTTGTAAGCAACAATAAACAATTAAAACCAGAACAAACCTCTTTGCTCAATATTTTTGAGAACATCCAAAACATTTGGGTTGATAGTGGAAACAACATTTGGGTGGTTGATGGAAAAAACAGTTTATATAAAATACTCCCAGATAAAATTGCAGAGTCTTACCATCGTAATTTTAAAGTATACATTCAAAGCATACAAAACAACCATGGCAATTATATTCCTAAAAAAGGGATAGTAATTGAACCCGAAATTAATTCTTTAACTTTTAAAGTAAGTGTACCCTACTACCTAAGACCCGAAGAAATCAAATATCAATATTATATAAAAGGTATTATGAATGGTTGGACCGAATGGAAACAATCACCAAATTTTGATTTCATTCTTCGGCCAGGTAAATATGCTGTACAAGTGAGGGCCAAAAATATTTTTGGGAATATTGCAACTTCAAAAGAATACCTTGTAAAGGTAAAATCACCAATTTGGTGGCATCCCTTGTTTATCGTTTTAATAGCAGCTGGAGTGCTGCTTATTGTTACTTTGTTAATTTATCTTTTCCAAAGAAAAAAGGAAAAAAAATTAATAAAATACAACAAACAGCTTGAAGAAAAGGTTGAAGAGAGGACGCAGGAAATACAGCAACAAAAAGAACAAATTGAATATAAGAACCAGGAAATCACAGACAGCTTAAACTATGCCAGTCAAATTCAATCTGCTGTTTTACCACCATTAAAAATAATCGGTAATTCTGTCTCTGATTCATTTGTGCTAAACAAACCCAAAGATATTGTAAGTGGTGATTTTTATTGGGCAAACAGAGTTAATGGTCAATTGGTTGTTACTGCAGCCGATTGTACCGGACATGGTGTACCCGGAGCTTTTTTAAGTATGCTTGGTGTTACATTTTTAAATGAGATTACCAATAAAATGGATCACCTTCAGGCAAACATAATCTTAGAAAAATTAAGAAAAAGGGTTATTCGATCAATGCATCAGGAAGGGCACGACAAAAAAAGACTGGATGGTATTGACCTTTCGCTTGTAGTTATTGACCTTAAAAATAAAGAATTGCAGTTTTCGGGTGCAAACAACCCACTTTATATTGTAAGAAACGGAGAACTTACTGAATTTAAAGGTGATAGGATGCCAATAGGCATACATACATATAATGACAGACCTTTTACCAATCACAAAATAGAGGTTAAAGAAAATGACTTAATTTATCTATTTTCAGATGGTTTCATTGATCAATTTGGCGGTGATCATGGAAGAAAATTCTTAAGCAGGAACTTCAAGATTTTACTTACAAAAATAGCTGGTCTGCCTTTAGAGAAGCAAAAAGACACTCTCGATGAAACATTAAAAATGTGGCAGGGGAGCAGAAGCCAGCTTGATGACATATTGGTTGTAGGTTTAAAAATATAACTGGCCTTGACCACACCTAAAATATAAATGCAATTGGTATAAAAAAATAGATTTCTTCCACAATACTATACTTTGGTAAACAATTTGTAATAAAGTTGCTGGTTGATATTTCAAACTATCAAAACCAACAGGAAACAACCTAATTTACAGCGCTTTAATTTTCCACCAAACATGGAAATAAGCTAATATTAAACCGTTTTACTAAAATGAAGCAATCTATAGCTTTAATTATACTTTCATTTTTAGTTTTTGCAGGAGGAACTACAAATTGGATAAAAAGTACGGTTAATTTATTTAACAACTATAATAATTTAAACAGTTTTGAAACGCTGCCCAAAACTGACACCATAAAATCTATTAACACCAACCAGGGTGTTCCATTCATCACTAATTTTAACGCTAAATTAAGCAACCAGGAAATCTGGTCAATTTGCCAGGATGAATTTGGACAAATGATTTTTGCCCACCGACAAGGACTTACACTTTTTAACGGATTGGAATGGGAAAGAATTAAACTGCCCACTATACCGGTTTCTTTAAAAAACCTTCCAGAACGTAAAATTGTACTAATTGGTTGCGATAACCAATTTGGCTATTTAGAGCAAAATGAAAAAGGAATTTATGACTATCATCCATTATCGGACGAAAAGTTAAGATATGGTGAAATTACAGATATAAAACTAAGTGAAAAATACATTTACTTTTATAGCGATGAGTCTTTAAGTATTTACGACAGAAAAAAAATAAAACTGATTGATGAATGGTTTGTTCAGGATGGGATAAAGCAAAACGGTGTTTTTCAGTTTAAAAACGAACTGTATGTTTCAAAAGAAAAAAAAGGAATCTATAAAGTAGGTATAGATGGAAAAAAAGAATTAATTAGCGGAAGCACCTCATTATCAGGAAACCAACTAATACTTAGCCTCAAGCTATCGAATAATAAATTGCTAATTGGCACAATTGCAAATAAGCTTTTCACTTTTGATGGAAAAAAGTTTAACAAATACTACTACAGCGCATCAGATTACATTTCGGAAAGCATACTGGCCGGGGGATTAGATTTAAATAAAACACAATTTGCGTTAACCACACTATCCGGAGGGATACTAATACTTAATAAAAAAAATGGAAAAGTTGTACATGTAATAAATTATCAGAATGGCCTTCCGGATGACGAAATTTTTGCAACTAGCACAGATAAAGAAGGTGGAATTTGGTTGTCGCATGGATATGGTATAAGCAGAGTTAACTATGATTTGCCTGTTAAGGATTTTAATTATTATCCGGGTATTGAAGGAAAACTTACAGATGTAATTGATTATAACAACACCATCTATATTACCACCACTGAAGGTGTTTTTTATCTTGACACACTTACAAGCATTGAAGAATATGATGTTTACATTAAAAAGAAAAGTATAAAAACCGCTCCGGTTAAAAAAATTATTAAGCCCACTACTGAGCCCGAAAAAAAGAAAAGCATTTTTCAAAGGTGGAAAGAAAGACGAGAACTGAGGAAAAAGAAAAAAGAAGAGGAAAAAAGAAAGGAGGAACTTGATGAGGATGTTTTGGGTGAAAGAACAATTGAAAAGCAAGAAGAGAAACCAATAACTAAGGAAAAGAAAAAAAAATACGTTTATAAAAAGAAAAAAGTCAGAATTTTGTCATTGACCCACGTATTTAAAAAAGTTAAAAGGATAAAAGGCAAATGCAAGCAAATAGTTAATTACAAAAATTCAATTTTAGTAGCAAGCAATAACGGACTTTATGAGATTAAGGACAAAAAAGCCACACGGATTTTAAAGAATCAATACGTTAACGTTATTACGCCATCAAATACACCTGGTTTGTTTTACATTGGCACAGAAAAGGGCTTAATGGCAATTAAAGCCAACAAAAACAGATGGACAATACTAAAAAAAATACAGCCAGACGAATTTGATGACAATGTGCTGAATATTGTTGAAGATGGTGACAGTATCCTTTGGATAGGAAGCGATGCTTTGATTTATCATTTTGATATCGGAAAAAACCACAAAGCTGAATCTTTTGAAATTTATGATTTTGGCAGCAAACACCCCGATAAATATGCAATTAGAAAAATAAATGACAAGGTTTTCTTTTTAAGTGCTTCTCAAATTTATCACTTCAGCAAAAAAACCGGACGAATTGAACCAAGCGAACAGTTATTGCCAAATAGTATGAACTATCTCGAATATATTATTTCGCAAAAAAACATCACCTGGCTTAAAAATGAAGAAAAATGGGTTTTTATCAGTAAAAACACCCAATTAAGACCCGATCAAACTGCACTATTAAACTTATTTGATAATATTAGAAACATAAAAATTGATAATGCAAGCAACATTTGGGTTATTGATGGTCAAAACAGCCTGTTTAAAATATTACCAGATGAAATTTCAGAGTCCTATCTAAAAAATTTCAATATCTATATTCAAAAAATTCAGGATGAAAACGGAGATTATATCTCTAAAAGTAATATCGACATTCGACCTGGCAAAGTTTCACTTACTTTTAAAACCAATGCCCCCTATTATTTAAGGCCCGAAAAAATAAGGTATCAATATTTTATTGAAGGATTAATGAATGATTGGTCGACATGGAAACAATCATCCGACATTGATTTTTTACTGCAACCCGGGTTTTATAAAATACAAGTAAGGGCCAAAAACATTTTTGGAAGCACCACTGAATCAAACAAATATTTCATAACCGTAAATTCACCGTTTTGGATTGAAACATGGTTTATTGTTTTAGCAACAGCATCATGCTGCCTGTTACTGGCAATGATTGTTTACTTTTTTCAAAAAAAGAAAGCCAAAAGATTCTTGCGTTACAATAAAGAGCTCGAAAACCAGGTTGAAAAACGCACCACTAAAATGAAGTGGCAAAACGAACAGATTGAACGTAAAAATCGCGAAATCACAAATAGTTTAAATTATGCTAGCCAGATTCAATCAGCATTACTCCCTTCGGTTAGTGTTATCAACAAGGTAGTGGCAGAATCGTTTGTTTTAAACAAGCCTAAAAACATTGTGAGTGGCGATTTTTACTGGTCGCACCGAATTGATGACCGATTGATTGTTACTGCAGCCGACTGCACCGGGCATGGTGTACCAGGCGCTTTTTTAAGTATGCTGGGAATAACATTCCTGAATGAGATTACCTTTAAAATGGACATCCTGGACGCCAATACCATACTTGAAATTTTACGACGAAGAGTTATTAAAACACTTCACCAGGAAGGTTATGTAAAAAGACGATTGAATGGTATTGATCTTTCGCTGGTTGTTATTGACTTAAACACCAAAGAACTTCAGTTTGCCGGGGCTAACAACCCTCTTTACTTTATTCGCGACGGAGAACTAACTGAATACAAGGGTGATAGCATGCCAGTAGGCATCCAAACCAAAACCGAACCCTTTACCAAACATATAATAGATATTGAACCAGGCGATTTAATTTATATGTTTTCGGATGGCTTTATGGATCAGTTTGGTGGAAAACATGGCCGTAAATTTTTAAGCCGTAATTTTAAAGCACTTTTAAAAGAAATATACTACCTGCCACTTGATATGCAAAAGAAAGTTCTGTCTGAAACCCTCGACATTTGGAAGGGTGACCACGAACAAATTGATGATATTTTAATTGTAGGGATTAGAATTTAGTGTTAAATCACATCTAAATGACGGTTGCAATTATCCGCTTAGCTGGTTCTTAAGTTATGTAATTCGCTTATTTTTAATGCTTAGCATTTTATAATCAGACCCGCTTAGCGGTTTTTATACCGTTAAAATAGCCTTGACATGACATGACAGTAGGAATATTTTCAAAAAAAAGCTATTTGCAAGCAACAATGATCAGATTAATTGAGTCATTAAGGTAATGTAAACTATCAACCTTAAAAATAGACCAATGATTAACAAAAGAATCCAGGCATTTGCTACCATTATTATCGTTTTATTGCTAATTCTTGCCATTAGCTTTTATGGCTGTAAAAAAGATAGCACCCCAGATGGTGTTTTTTTCCAAAACCCTTTAGCTAATCCACAAGATGGCCCACCAGCCGGGAACCCGGATGGCACCTATCCTGTTCCTGCAGAGGCAGCCCCCGAAGATGTATCAAACCCAGACCATGTTATTGGAGATGGCACCCCGGAAAGCATTACAGCCGAAAAATTCATACAAGCAGTATATGAAGGTGGAAAAATTGTTTTTAATAGTGGTGGCGAACCAGTTACTATAACATTAACTGAGCCTGCAAAAGTGTACAACCGCGAAGGCCTTGAAACGGTTATTGATGGAGGTGGTTTAATTACTTTAAGTGGTGGCGGCCACAGCCGAATTTTATACATGAACACATGTGATGAGAGCCTGCATTATTTAACACCTCATTGCCAAGATCAGGAGTTTCCAAAATTAACAGTACAAAACATTACGTTTGCCGATGGAAACTCAACCACAGAAACTGAATATGATGGTGGTGGAGCCATTTGGGTGCGTGGAGGCAGATTTAAAGCAGTAAACTGTCGTTTTTTTAATAACGTTTGTGCCCTTGAGGGACCAGATGTTGGCGGAGCAGCCATCCGTGTTTTCAGTCAACACGAAGGCAGACCTGTATATATTACCAACTGTACTTTTGGTGGTGGCGAAGAATATGCCAATTATGGTTCAAACGGTGGTGGAATAAGTAGTATTGACGTTTCATGGACGATATACAACAGTCTGTTTTCTTATAATTACTGTACTGGTAATGGAGCTAATCCTGCACAGGAGGGTACACCAGGAGGCGGTAGCGGTGGTGCCATTTACAATGATGGTAATACCATGACTTTGCGGATTTATGGAACTTTAATTGAAGAAAATACAGTAAATGCACATGGCTCGGGTATTTTTTTTGTAACCAATGACCACTCGGGCAATATTATAATTGATGATTGTGTAATCACAAATAACCATGGTGGAACCTGGTATCCTGCCTATGACGGCATTTCAATGCATGGTGATACAAGGATTAATGTTAGCAATTCAACGATAGAAAACAATTCTAAATAACTTTGCTTGTGTTAAGTCACATCTAAATGACGGTTGCAATTATCCGCTTAGCGGGTTCTTAAGTTGTGTAATTAGCTTATTTTTAACGCTTAGCATTTTATAATCAGACCCGCTTAGCGGTTTTTATACCGTCAAAAATACATGTAGAACAACTAGTCCTAAACCAATATAAATCCCCATAGTTTTGTCTTTTAATTGTTTATAGATGCATTGATTATTTCAATCATGACAAAGGAAAAATAGCCCTGACAATAATTAAAGTGGCAATTAAAATCCATCAATACTTTGTTTAATTCGTTGGTTGGTAATAAAAACCGAAAAAAGGATTTGTTGCTATTCAACTGAGGAATTAATTTTGATACATAGTAACACAAGCATTAAAATTACAAAATCAACATTTTTAAATTTTAATTTACAATATTTCAAACTGGCTTAGTATAAATAAATACCTACCATTTACTCAGGTTAAAACCTTTATAAACAATGATTTTCAAATCCAGCAAGAAGGTTATAATTTTAGATTTCCAGTATTTTTCTAAATAAAATTGTTTTTAACACCCACTAAAAACCTATTTTTACCCAAAATTTTTATTGATATTTGAATTTTATGAATGAATATATTATAAAATTACTGGTACTTACATTAGTTATTTTTATCATCAACCTCCCATTTGGTTATTTAAGAGGTAATGTAAGAAAGTTTTCATTTAAGTGGTTTTTATACATCCATTTACCAGTGCCACTAATAATTTTATTGAGAATTTATAGCGAAGTTGGTTTTGCATTTTACACCTATCCTTTGTTTATTGGAGCATTTTTTATGGGCCAGTTTGTTGGGCGAAAGTACCTAAGCCCTTTAAGAGTTGAAAAAGATTAAAGCCACATCCTGTTAAGTATATCTTACAATCTAACTCTTTCCTTTGCCCACTTGGTTGCATCTTTCAATTCAAATGAAACTTTGGTGTTTGAGTTAAATGAAACAGATAAATTATCAGGGTCAATCCTAAAGAATCCTTCTTCTGGATGTTTTATCCAAAAAGCTTCGGGCAAAATTTGTTGCTCCCAGGCATAGCCATCTCCATGAATCTAAATGGCTTTATTCAATTTCCCGTCAGCAAATTGCACCAAGGCAGATTTTGAATCATCTTCAGGAAAATCCAGGCGCAAATAAAAATACTTGCCAATTTTTCTGGCCAGGTGTATTGCGCAGGTTGTTCATTTCTTTGGATGTTCGCATTTGGAATTTACCCAACAATTTTGGGATAATCATTTTTCGGCGATGTTTGCGGTATTCTTTTATTTCGTTCAGGGTTGGTTTTGTTGGCCGCCGTTGTAGATAAAATTCATGAATTTCATCTACCAATTGACTATCATCCCCAACGTTCGAAACCCCATTATCATAATCATATCCACACAACACAATTACACAATGTACATGATTGGGCATTACAACCCATTCATCCAAAATTATTCGTTTGTGGTATTCAGGTATTTTTTAAAATTCGTCCTTTACAATTTCATCATATTCTGATAAATACACTTCATTATTTATAACATTTCCTAAAATACATTCCATTTTTTATACAAACAGTCAAAAAATATCTACCTGGCGCAGAATAGTCCCAGAATTGCCTTCTATTAGGTCCAATCCAGTATTTATTTTGGTATTTCCCTGGAGACAGAAACAACATCTTTTATTTTAAGGTAATCCTGTTATCACTCCTAAAAGTATCTGGAATTCGACTATTCCCCAGCTTAATTTCCTTGATTTTCTTTTTTGTTTTGTGATTTATCAACACAATCTTTTCACCTTTCTTCCATACTTTTACCGATTTCGATAGTTTTTCGGTGCTATCATCTTCATATTTAAAGGTCAAGTCAATTGGCAAAAGTAGGCCTCCTTTATTTTTAATTTTGATGGTATAACTCCCATCGTCTTCAGTCACTTCATCAATTGACATATCCGGCCAGGCGATTTCAAAAAACCAAGGCTTCCAAAACCAGGCTAAATCTTCGTCTGCAACATCATCAAAGGTAAAAAAGAAGTCATAAGGACTTGGATATTTGCCATTCCAACGGTAAATAAATTCCTGCAATGCTTTTAAAAACAACTCTTCACCCAAAAGATTTTGTAATGTACGATAAGCCAACTCAGGCCGGTAATAGCTGTCAATATAATACTCATACCCGCTCATAAAATTTGAGGGCACCATCATTGGCATTTCCAGATTACTGCCAGCGTACATAGAATAAATAGATGCTGATTCGGCGGCCTGTTCATTATAAGTTAGTTGCTGGTTTTGAAATTCAGCAGGAAGAAATTGCGCCCAGCCTTCATCCATCCACGAAAACCGCTCCTGGTTTATGCCCATGTAAAAGGGAAAATAAGTGTGGGAAATTTCATGCGAAGTAAGGTTAAGGGTTGCACTGGCAGTATTACAAGAACGGTCGTTGACCATCATGGGAAATTCCATGCCGCCACCACCATTAAAAACAGTCATTCTGGGATAAGGAAAGGGTATCGCTGGCATTTCTTCCGATAAATAGCTGAGTGTTTTTTTGCTAATATTGGCTACATCATAAAAATCAAGGGATTTTGGGTGATAGGCAGTTTGAATAAAAGTTTCCCGTTTATTTTCTTTATCAACAACTATTGAAAGTCCATCCCACACAAAATTATCGCTGGTAGCAAAAGCAAAATCAGTCACATTTTTAGCTTTAAAGTGCCAGGTATTTTTTGTTTCGGACTGAGTTACCTGCTCTTTCAACTCCTTTTCTTCTAAAATGTGAACCACTTTTGATGAGCCCAAGGCTTTTTTATAACGATCTAGGTATTTTTCTTGTAAAACAGAATCGGGATTTTGCCAAATACCTGTTGCCCAAACTAAATTATTCGCCGAACTGGTAATTTTCACATCAAAATTGGCAAAAGGTGAGTAAAATTCATGCAAGCCATCGTATGGAAGCTCATCCCAACCGAATAAATCATCATAAACAGCTATTTGAGGATACCAGTAACCAACAAACCAGGTTTTATCCCCATATTTTCCAACACGAATTTGTGTTTTTGCCTGCATGGTAAACTCCCATTCAATTTCGAGCAACACTTTGTCTTTTCGCCCCATAGGTTTTGGCAAGCTTAACCTCAAAATTGTTCCTCTCTGGTGAACACTTCTTCCTTTTGGGCTAATTTCTTTGCCTTCAATCTTTATGCTTTTTATTTCCACACCAGAATGAATATCGCCTGCATCAACTTCTCTATCCCTAAGGTTCCCTTTTTCAAATAAATTGGGGTAAAGGTTAATAATTAACGAGTGCAGCGTTGAAGGACTGTTATTTTTATAATAAACCAACTCTTTCCCAGAAAGTTTACCGGTTTCAGGATCAAAATCAGCTTCAATTTTATAGCGAACTTCATTTTGCCAATAGTTTTGTCCGGGTTTTCCGTCCATTGTTCTATAGGCCTTATTTATTGCTGCCTGAAACTCCTTTTGAATAGGCAATGAGGTGGTTTGAGAAAAAATCGGAGTAATTAATAAACCAAAAAAGAGAGAGAAAGAAAACTTCAAATTCATAGCATACATTTTTTACATTTCGTGTAAATGTAGCAATTTTAGAGAGATTTAATCACCATCACTTATACAGATTTTTTCACAACTAAATTAGTGCATCTCAAAAAAAAGTCATTAGTCACGAGCCATCTGTCATTGAATGACAAATGACCAATGTCTAATGACGTTAAAAAATGTTAGTTATAATAAGCAATTACAAAAACTTTTTCAGGTTTTTGCATCCATTATTTATACTCTTTCAAAAACTGGTCAAATGACTTCTCTTTTAAACCTTCCAGCTCATATTTAGCAGCTGCTTTTTCAAGCTTTGCTAATTCCTTACTCTTAATTCCAGCATATTTTGTTTTGGCTTCATCCAGCTCTTTTTCAAGAATAGCAAGATTAGCATATTGGCTTTTTGCTGGTTTTTCAAAATTATCAGTAACTACACTATAAAGGTCTCCCAACTTCTCTCTTAATTCATTTTCAGCTGTTCCAACGTAATTATCACCGGTTGTAATTACCAGTGTCTTCTTTAACTCATTCAAAGCTGAAAGTAATTTTGCTGTTAACTTCTCAAGTTTTGCATTTTTCTCTTTTACTTTGTTGGCGTAATCTTTTGCTTCATCCATTCTAAAAACCAAATATGCAAGATCCTGAGTCATATTGTACAACTTCATTGTCATCGCTTCCTGGGCTTTTCTATCTTCTAAAGAAATATTGGCAACAGGATCGTATTGTGTTTCAATTTCATGTTTGTACTCCTTTTTACCCTTTTTCATTACAAAAGTATACTTTCCAGCAGGCACTCTGGGAGATGTAAAACCGCCAAATGAGAAGGTTTTGCCTTTGGCTACTTTTGGTAAATTCATTCGGTAGTTCCAAGTTACAATGTTAATACCTCTTTGTTTTTTGGCATCCAATACCTGAACCACTTTTCCATCCTTATCCTGAACTTCAATACGCATCTTGCCAAAAGTATGGCGCTTTTTTAAGTAATAGATAAACTTGGCACTTCTGTCGCGATTTGGGCCAACATACTGACTTCCATTACTATTACCACCAAAAGTGCTTTCTTCAGGCATAGTAAATGGTTTTGTCTTAAAGATGTGTACGTTCTTAGCTAAAACCTCTTGCGATAGTTCTCTTAATGGACTGATATCATCAATAATGATTACCCCTCGGCCATGAGTAGCGACCACTAAATCGTTAGTTTTTTTATGCAATTCAATATAGTGAACTGGAGCTGATGGCATGTTATTGGTAAACTGATTCCAATGTGTACCACCATCAATACTCACATACAAGCCAAATTCAGTACCCAAAAACAATAAGTTTTCGTTCACATAATCTTCCTGAATATTTCTTGCAAACCCATAAACCTCGTCAGTTACAATACTTTTCCATGTTTTTCCAAAGTCAGTGGTTTTATAAGCATAAGTAGCACCATCATTAGCTGTATGACCATCAAAAACTGCATAGGCTGCACCTTTTTTAAAATTACTGGCCTCGATGTGATAACACCATGTATTAGCAGGAACTCCCTGGATGTTTGCAGTTACATTTGACCATGTTTTTCCACCATCCTGCGTTACCTGCACGTTTCCATCATCCGTACCAACCCATATAATTTTCTCATCCAATGATGATTCGGCAATAGTAAAAATTGTACAATGGTTCTCAGCGCCTGAATTATCTATCGAAATACCACCTGATTCTGCCTGTTTTTGTTTATTTGGGTCATTGGTAGTTAAATCTGGTGAAATCTTTGTCCAGTTGTTGCCCATATCATTAGAAACATGTAAAAACTGGCTTCCCAGATAAATTCTGTCATCATTATTTGGACTTTGCACTAACGGAGTATTCCAGTTAAAACGGAGTTTTTCATCCTCTACAGGGAAAATCTTAATATTCCTGGTCTGTTTGCGTTTTACATCATATCGCCACACGCGTTCTGCCCCTTGCATTTCGGAATAAACATAAGGTTTTGAAGGGTGTTTAATTACCCGAAAGCCATCCCCCATTCCTACACATGTCCAATCGCCTGCTTCAATTCCTCCCGGGCTGGATGAAGGGCCAAACCAGGACTGATTATCCTGCAAACCACCGTATATATTATATGGTTCTTCGTTATCAACACTAATATGATAAAACTGCGAAACAGGCAGGTCATTGACCATTTCTGTGTTTCCTCCTGCATCCCACGTTCGGTAAACACCTCCATCAGTTCCTAAATAAAACATGTCGGAGTTGTTAATATCAAACAAGAAATCGTGTACATCGGCATGATAATTACCGCTTATTTCTTTAAAGGTTTTTCCACCATCGCGGCTCATTGTTCCATACAATCCAGCTTTAAGCACAATATCAGGGTTTTTAGGATCAATCACAATGCGAGAGAAATAAAATGGCCTGACAACCAAGCCAAAATCCTTGTTCATGTATTCCCATGATTCTCCGGCATTTGTGGATTTATAAAGGCCCTTATCTTTCTCGGATTCAACACCAGCATAAAGGATTTTACTATCAGAGGGTGCTAATGCCAGGGCGAAGCGCCCCATTTTACCACTTGGCAAACCATTATGAATCTTTTTCCAGGTTTTTCCTGCGTCAGTAGATTTGTACATGGCGCTTTTTTCTCCTCCTGAGCTAAAGCTCCAAGCTGTTCTTCTGAATTCCCAAAAAGCTGCATATAAAATTTGGGGATTTTTCTTGTCCAAAATAAGTTCAGAGCACCCTACATTGAGATCACCAGCCAACAATTGTTCCCAGGTTTTCCCTCCATCTGATGTTTTGTAAACACCCCTTTCTTTACTATCGCCCCAAAGTGGCCCTAAAACACCAACGTAAACTTCATCAGAATTCTTTGGGTTAATTTGAATGCTGCTAATAAATTTGGATTTTTCGAAGCCCATCTTTTTCCAGCTGCTGCCACCATCGGTTGACTTATACAAACCATCACCAGGTGAAACACTATTTCGAACCCATGTTTCACCAGTACCTACCCATAACACCTTGTCGGGATTACTTGGATCAACAGCAACTGCACCAATGGATTGGGCATGTTCATCAAATAGAGAAATAAAAGATGAACCACCATCTGATGATTTCCAAACGCCTCCACCAGCAGTTCCTGCATAAATAATACGAGCATTGGTAGGATGACCTTCTAAATCGGATATCCTTCCACTCATTAAAGCGGGGCCTATCTGTCGGGCTTTCAGCGAGCCAAAAAGCTCTTTACCAGAAAGCACGATGGGCTCTTGAGCAAAAGATGCACAGTAGCCTATTATTGCTATAAATAGTAATATTTTCTTTTTCATACTATCAATAAGTTTAGTAAATCAGGAAAACCTATTATTTACCCTCTTCTGTTTTTTCCTCAGTTGCTTCTTCTTCAGGAAATTTAAAAATAGCATCATCTACTTCTGGGTTTAACTCAATTGATGTCATATTGATAGCCTGGGTTCCCATATCTTTGATACCCTGCCCCATAGAAAAAGGAAAAATCAAACCGTCAACTTCCTGGTAATCACTAAAAGTAGTCAAACCAATTTTGCCTTTCATTTGCCCGGTTTTAATTTCTTTTTCCATCACAATAGGAACATAATTTTCTGTTTCGAAGAAATAAAACTCCACATTGTCAACCTCTTCGCCATCAACTAATTGAGTTTTTTTAGTCAATTTAATTTTAAAGCATTCTGTTCCTTCAATAATCTCTTTCCCAAGAAGCTCTGTTTTATACCCTTTCTCATCCATTCCAATAAAAGGAAACGGAACAAAAAAATCATTTGCCTCTCGCTTCATATTTTCTGTTGTTTCATTGTCGCTTTTTTCTGGTTTCATGGTCATAAAATTATGTCCCCAAAGTACTTCCCCATCAAAAACATTTTGATTTATTTCTTTACCCTGAAGCTCAAATTTCATATAACTGCGTCCATCAGTCATCCAAATCATTGTGATTGGAATATCCATCCCTTGCTGATTTATGGAAGCTTTCACTTTTATCCCTTTCAAAGCTTTCCAATTATCAATACCTCCTGTATTTTCTAAACAATTAGCAATAATTTCATCTACTGCCTGTGCATTAGTAGTTTGTGAAGCAAAAAAAATTGCAATCGAAAAAAGAATAAGTTTTAATTTCATGTCATGTTGCTTTTAGTGAATAATCAATCGTTTATGCATTAGTATCATCATTTTAAGTTTTGTTACAGTCCTTCATTTTTTTTATATAAGAAGTTACTATAGCTCTTATTCTTTTTAAATATAACTATTTCAAAAGAGTACTATATCTTATGAAAAGATAACTAGAAAAGACCTGGGAAATTACAAAAACAAAACTAAGAAACCTCTCCTCAAAAAGAGTATGTCAATTATGAAATTTTATCTCTATTTGTATATTCTTCAGTGGTTGAAATATTATTTATAATTTATTAGAGTGTCAGTTAGATGAGAAATATTAAATACTCTTGAGGTGGTGATATAGAAACAAATTTTAAAAATACAAAAATATCATAATCAAATAGAAAGGGAAACTGCCTCAAGAAAGTATTGCTTAAGACAGTTAATAAATTTGTGCTAGCAATTTGGCATAGAACAACATTCAGGAGAACAAGTTACACACATTGATAAATCAGTTAACGCATCAGCTAGATGTGTATACGCAGGTGTTCCTGTCCCTCCTTTTGTTTTCACCAATTGTTCCTTATCCAGACTACATACATCTTCCTTTTCTAGTTCAAGCTTCTTGGTAAACTTTTCAATTGTTTTTTTCATAATTTAATTATTTTGTTGATTTATATTGGTTCAAATGTAGTAATATTTTCCAAGCAGGAAAACCATTATTACTTTTTTTAATAGATTAAACTTTACTACATTCGCAACCTGCAACAAACCTTCAAAAGCATGGAAGCTATAAAAACTAAAAATGAAAAGTTAGTAGAAAAGACTAAAGATAAAATTGATGCAATTGCTCATAGCATACTAAAAGCAAAACTTAAAGACCCTTCCTTAATGCTGGGATTATCTGGTGAAGCTCTGTTTTGGGCATATTATAATTCATATAAACGCGATAAGATAAGTAAAAAAATTGAACCAATCCTTTCAACTGTTTTTGATAGGATAAATAAAGGATATCGAATCCCTACG
This sequence comes from Bacteroidales bacterium, assembly GCA_050291445.1. Classification (GTDB taxonomy): domain Bacteria; phylum Bacteroidota; class Bacteroidia; order Bacteroidales; family NBLH01; genus NBLH01. The sequence continues at coordinate 107,413 of JBNKJW010000241.1, forward strand.
TTTTCGGTAGGATTGGCTGGTATTGGCTGGACTATTGAGCATCTATCTAAGTTTAATTTTATTGAAGCCGATACTGATGATATCATTGGAAGCCTTGATAATTACCTTTATCCTATTATGAAGACCTACATCAAACATGGGAATTATGATTATTTACATGGAGCGATGGGAATTGGTTTATTTTATTTAGAACGCTTAACAAAATCAGAAAATAAAGACAGGTTACATCAGTTAATTAATGAAATAGGATACCACGCAATAAATTTAAAAAAAGGTATTGCATGGGAAAGCTTCAAAAACCTTAATGGAGTCAACACTAAGGTTATTAATTTGAGCCTTTCTCATGGATTAGCAAGTATAATTAGCTTTTTAAGTCTACTGCACTCAAAAGGGATTTCTAATAAAAAAGTAACTGATTTAGTTGAACAAGGAATTGAATTTCTACTAAACACTAAACAGGATAAAGCAAAAGGTTTATACAAATTCCCTCCATGGGTTCCTGTTAATAAATCAACAGTAAGTGGTCGATTAGCATGGTGTTATGGCGATTTAGGTATTGGAATTTCTCTATTTTTAGCTGGGAAAAGGTTTAATAACAAAGCCTGGATGAATGAAGCAAATAGCATTGTTTTAAATACAACAAATATGATTGATTCTGAAATTACAAGAGTTAAGGATGGATGTATATGTCATGGGACTGCTGGAATTGCACATATCTACAATAAAATGTTTAGTTTTACTGGAAATGTGACTTACAAGAAATCTGCACTATATTGGTATAAACAATGCCTTGAAATGATGGATTTTGAAGATGGTCTGGCTGGCTATAAAACTTATAGACCTGATATTGAAACCCAATGGTCAAATGAATATGGGTTTTTAGAAGGAATTATTGGTATTGGCCTGTCACTACTCTCATTTATCACAGATAACTCAGGTTGGGATAGGGCTATTTTACTAAGCTAAAACACTACAATTAATGAAAGAAAATATCTATTATGAGCCTTTTTCAACTTTTATTTTAAGGACTCCATTATTCCCTTTTAACTTTCTTGAAAAGCTTTTGGATAATCAGATATCAAAAAATTATCTTAGAAAAATTTTAAATAATAGTAAAGTTAATGAAGCTTTATTTATTGCAACGCCAAGCTTCCACTCCAAACTATTAGAATGGCTAATAGATGATGAAATTGAATCTAAAGAAAGTAGTCGTAACCTTGTGACTTTGTATAAATATATATCCAGGATGTGTACCCGTTCAACACCTTTTGGGCTTTTCGCGGGCTGTGGCATCGGTAATGTTGAACAAAACACCAGTATCCAATTTAAAAGCGCTAAAGAACAACAAAGACATACAAGGCTTGATATGATGTATCTTTATAAGCTGGCAAAATCACTTTCAGAGCATGATAGTGTAAAAAGACAGTTACATTACTATCCAAATTCAACTATTTATAAATCCGGGGATTATTTACGATATTTTGAGTATCGGTATTCTGGTCTAAAAAGAACAAACCATATTGTACAAATCAAGAATACTTATTTTATTGACTTAATTTTAGCTTTGGCAAATAATGGTATAATATTTTCAGAAATTGTAAGAGCATTAACTGATGAAGACATACAAAAAGAACAAGCAGAAGATTTTATTGATAAACTTATCAAAAATCAGGTTATTGTTAGTGAATTAGAACCCCAAGTTACTGGAAGTGAATTCATGCAGGTCATCATTAATAAACTAGAAAATTTACAGGAAATTAGCAATATTAAAAAAGTTCTTGCTGATGTTTATGATAAATTAAAAAAACTAGATGAAAAAATTGGAAACCCTATAACAAAATACACTAATCTTGCAAATGTATTGGAGAAACTAAAAGTTGACTATGAATTAAAACATCTATTTCAAGTTGATATGAGTTTAGATTTTGAAAATTCTACCATTTCAAAAAGCACCCTGCGATCCATAAATCAAGGGTTGATTGTGTTAAACAAGCTGACAAGCAAAGTTAAAAATGAAAACCTGAATAAATTTAAAACTGAATTTATAAAACGCTATGAAACACAAGAAATCTCGCTACTTAATGTTTTAGATCTGGAAATTGGTATAGGATATGCTCGTAACTCACAATTTGACGGAGGAGTTTCTCCATTGGTCGACAAATTAATTTTACCAAAACAAAAAGAAAACTCAAAATCACCAAATTTCGACCCTGTTCAGTCATTTTTATTATCGAAGTTAATAGAAACTAAAGCAAACAACCTTTATGAAATTAGATTAAAGGATAAAGAACTAACACAATTTGATGTTGATTGGGATGACTTACCTCCAACTATGTCCTCAATAATAAAATATATTGAGAAATCATCTAAAGAATACCCAGATGGGCGAATCTTGATGACAAATGCTGGTAATAGCAGTGCTGTAAATTTATTGGGGCGTTTTTGCCATGGAAATAGAAAGATACATACTTTTGTTAATGAAATAGTTCGTAAGGAGAATAATTATTTTAAGGATGTAATTGTTGCTGAAATCGTACACTTGCCTGAGTCTAGAGTTGGAAATATTTTGCAACATCCAGTCTTAAGAAATTATGAAATTCCAATATTGGCACAATCATCAATTAACAGAGAAAATGTTATTGAATTGGAAGATCTAATGGTTTCTATAAAAGATAACAGAATCCACTTAAGGTCTAAGAAGTTTAATAAGGAAGTTATTCCGCGCCTTAGTAATGCCCATAACTATTCTTTAAGAACTATACCGATATATCAATTCTTATGTGATCTTCAAACCCAAAATTTAAGAAAAGGTATCGGATTTAATTGGGGCAGTTTGATTGAGAACTTTTCATTTACACCAAGAGTAGTATATAATAATTTAATCTTATCACCTGCAACCTGGTATATTAAAACAGAAAACATACACAACATAATTAAATCAAAAGATAATGAAAAAGCCTCAATAGATAAAATTAAAATATGGAGAAAAAAACTAAAACTACCTAAACAAGTTTTATTTATAGAAGGAGACAATGAACTTTTTATTGATCTAGAAAAACCCTTAAGTATTCAAACATTTTTATCCATCATAAAAAACAAGAATAATTTTACTTTAAAAGAATTTTTATTTAATCAGGATTTGGCAATTGTAAAAAATATGAACGATTCTTTTACTAATGAGTTTATATTTTCATTCTATAAAAAGAACAATTAAATGCAAAGTGAACAAAGTTTAAAAAGAAGGTTTATACTTGGGGAAGAATGGCTATATTTCAAAATCTACACAGGAGTAAAAACTGCTGAAAATATTTTAATTGATGTAATAAAGCCTGTAAGTATCTTTTTATTGGAGAATAACATCATCGATAGTTGGTTTTTTATTAGATATGGAGACCCAGACTTCCATATTCGACTTAGGTTTCATTATACCAACCCAGAAAAAATATCCTCTATTCTTTTGGAGATGAATAAACACATGGGAAAATACATAGACGAAGGGGCAATATGGAAAGTTCAAGTTGACACCTACCAACGCGAAATAGAACGATATGGTAGCAACACTATGATCCTCAGCGAAAAATTATTTTATATAGATAGCAATTTCATTGTAAATATTCTACCAGCCTTTAAAAATACTAAGGGAGAAAACAAAAGATGGATCTATGGTTTAAAACTAACTGATGTCTTTTTAAATCAATTTGAATATTCCTTAGAAGAAAAAATGAATTTAATGTATAGTTTAAAAGAGGGCTTCGGTAAAGAATTTGGCATGAACTTATTTTTTAAAAAACAAATTGACAAAATTTACAGGGATGAAAGGAAGCAAATTGAAAACACCTTAATTATTGAACAAGAAGAAGATAGCATTATATCCGAGTTTTTAGAATATATTGGTAAATATGCAAAGTTTATCAATCCTATAGTTACTAAAATTCTAGAATTAGAAAAAGAAAACCTTTTACAAATAAAAAAAGAAAATTTAGTAAGTAGCTACATACATATGATAATGAACCGATTATTTAAGACTAAACACCGTTTACATGAATTAGTTTTATATGACTTTCTTTTTAGACATTACAGGTCTTCAATTGCAAAGCTGCAAAAAAAATAGATTCTTTGTCTTGTTTTTTCTGGCTTAAAAAAAATGATTTGTGTTCAAATTTTAATGAAATTAAATACAATTTTGTTTCAAAAATCAAAAGTTAATTGCAAGGGTTGTGATGAATCATTATCTGTCACAAAATTGGAAACAGAAATGCCTAAAAGTCTTACTTCGTATCCACTTAAATCCAATTTATTAAATATTTCGGTGGTTGAATGCCACAGCGATTCGTAAGAATCAATTTCAACGGAAAATGTTTTACTGCGGGTAATTTGCTTAAAATCGCTAAACTTAATTTTTAGGGTTAAAGTGCGGCCAAATAACTTGGTCTGTTCAATCCGACCAATTAAGGTTTGAGCAATTGTCTCAAGCTGCTCAAGCATTTCTTCCGGATTTTCTATATCGGTTTCAAAGGTGTTTTCTGCCCCAACTGATTTTCGTTCCCTGTTAGGCTGCACTTCTCTGTTATCAATTGCCCTTGCAATGTGGTAATAATAACTGCCCTGCTTTCCAAAATGTTTGATTAGCTCATATTCAGAGAATTCTTTTAGTTCTAAACCATTAAAAATCCCTAATCGATGCATTTTTTGTGCAGAAACTTTCCCAATTCCAAAGAATTTTTCAATGGGTAACTGCTCTACAAACGCTTCAGCATCGTCAGGTTTGATTAAAAACAACCCATCTGGCTTTTTATAATCAGATGCTATTTTTGCCAAAAATTTATTGATTGAAATACCTGCCGAAGCGGTTAATTCGGTTTCAGCTTTTATTCGTTGCTTTATTTCTTTTGCAATTAGGGTGGCTGAAGGTTTCCCTTTTTTGTGTTTGGTAACATCCAGATAGGCTTCATCAAGAGAGAGTGGCTCCACCAAATCGGTATATTCCAGAAAAATCTGCCGGATTTGATTTGAAACTTGTTTGTAAACTTCAAAGCGCGGCCTGACAAAGGTAATAAAGGGGCATTTCTTCTTGGCCGTTTTAGCAGGCATGGCAGAATAAACACCATATTTACGGGCTTCGTAACTTGCTGCTGCAACCACACCACGTGAGCTTGTTCCTCCCACCGCAATGGGTTTACCTTTGTACTTGGGATTATCCCGTTGCTCAACAGATGCAAAGAAAGCATCCATGTCGATGTGGATTATTTTACGGTAAGTTTGCAATAATGATACACTAATTAGACTGATTAAGTAGATTTACATTGATTTTCATATTATTTAAAATCTTTTAATTTACTTTCAATAAATTGTAAGACTTCTAATAATGATATGATTTGACTTTCTTTTATATTATTTTCTTCTTTTTCATGAAGATGATGAGGGTAAGAAGAGAGATTCTTATGATGCGGGGCATTGTCCCACCTTACAATAAGGTTACTTTTAGCATTCTGCCAATGAAAAGAGTAATTATTTTCATCTTCATCATTATACTCTTTTGTAAATAAGGTAGATTTATCAATGAACTCAATTTTAAGTTTAAGAAAAAACACCGAATGTCTCTGCCTAAATTCAAGCACTTCAAAATTTTCAACAATTGGACTATTCTCAAGCCACTTTAAAATTTCCAAGCCTGACATCCTCAATCATTTTACTAATATCAATGTTTAATTTGTGGTATGCTTTCCAGTCAATATAATCATCCCAGTTAGCAAAAACTTCCTTTCCACAAGATTTAACTTTTGATTCAAATTTCTCAAAAGTAGTTTCATACTTCTTTTCCATTGCCCTAATCTTTTCTTTATAATATCTTTGCTCAGAAAGATAAGACAACAGCATCCATTCAGCTACTTTTTCTTTTCCAATGACGATCATCTTTTTTAAAATTAGAGTCCTATTACAAAGGTAAGGAATTTTCTTTTTATTCTTTCATTATTACAAAAACCCGGACTAATGTTTTCGATGAGCATCTACCCTATGTAACATACAGATCAATGTTCCAGCGCTTGTAATATTTCTTCCATATATTCTTTTATTACTTTCAAACTCCCAGGCAAACAATACAATTAGGTTTGACCCATAATCCCTACTATTCCTCCACTCAATAAGTCATCTCGTACATTTTGTCCGTATTTCACTCTAATGTTTTCCATAATACCTGGAATTTCCCTTTCAATTACCTTTTTTGCAACTTCAGGCGTAAAATCGCGCGGGCCAATCCCTGTGCCTCCAGTTGTAATTACAATGTCGATTTTTTTCCACTTTTCCTCCAGTAGCATTTTTTCAAGCATTTGAGGATTATCTGGTATTATTGTTTGCGCAGTTGTACAGCTCCAGCCCTTATCCAAGTGAATTTTCATTTTCGAACCCGCTTAAATCTTCGTATTCACCATAATAAGCACAATCACTTAAGGTAATCACAAACATTTCAAGCCTTTTGGTTTTCTTAAATTCTTATTGTGTCATAAAACTTTATGTTTTCTCATGTCTAACTAGGGCTCGCTGAAAAACGCCTAAGCCTGTTAAAATTAAATATTTATACCGAATGGTTATCATGTAACGGAAATTAAAATTCCCTAACATGCTAATCCTTCGGTATTATTCCCTTTGGTCATGAGAACGTTCACTTCGTTC
>JBNKJW010000242.1:0-7091 GCA_050291445.1 Bacteroidales bacterium
AATATCAAATTTGACTTAACACTAGTATATTAATCACAAGTGCTTTTTCAAACAACTATGAATTACAAAAATTTCATTGTTACATTTATGAGTGATTAAATAAAACACTTCAAGGGAAAAGCCTCCCCACCAAAAAAAACTATTGATGATATTTTATAATTTAAAATACTTTATGGTTAATGGCTCGGTAGTCATTTGGTGTCAAGCCAATATACCTTTTAAATATTTTATAAAAATGACCAATTGAATTAAAACCGCAATTGAAACAAATAATTTTAATAGGGACATTCGTCATGTTCAACCTTTGAGCCGCATAATTGATTTTTATTTTTGTAACAGTTTCTGTTAGCGTTTGATTAAGATATTGTTTAATAACTTTATTTACATGGTCGGTTGTTCGGTTTGTAAGAGCCACAAACCCGGGAACGCCTTCCCTGAACAATTGAGGCGAATTATATCGCTCTAAAGCAAGAGCCAACCAATGAGGTATACCATAAGCTTTGTCGCCAAATGATTCTGTAAGCATTCTGAATATATGAAGTATCATAATGTCTAAATGAAAAAAATCATGCTTTTTAGATATGATATAATCAGTGAGAGATTCTATTTCATTAAGCTGTTCTGTGTTTAGCTGAACAGTGTAAGGTAATTTGTTTGTAGTCCAAAAAAGCTCATTTGAATTGGGGAAATATCTGCCTTTAAATAAATTTAAACTTTCAAGATAAAATGCAATATTTGTCACCACAAGACCAGTATTATTGCCAGTTGACACAAAAGTATGAGTATCAGCAGGACGCATTAAACAAAGCAATCCTTGCTTTATGGTGTGCTTTTCTCCATTTATATAGTGTATACCAGAACCTTCCTTAATCCAGAAAACCTCAGCATAATCATGATCATGATAATCCAGATTTTCCTCAGCCGTAATGGTTCTTCGTACTATATGAAAAACATCATCTGGCTCAAGTAAAAAAGAAGGTAAGCTAATTCTGATTTTCTGCTTAAACGAAGTTTGCATTTCAATGTTTTTTTAATAGCTTGTATCTTCTATTTTTATAATTCCGATCCAAATTTATTATTTTTTTTTATTTCATCTTAACAAATACTGTTTATAGTGAAATATAAGTTGCATAATTAGGGCCTGCTGAAAAAGTCAGAGGTACATTAGCTACAAGTTAGCAAAGCGATATCTTCGACCAAAGGGAGAAAACTTAGCAAAGCGAAGATGTATATGAATACTTTGAGCTGAAGCTAATGAAGTAGATGATTTTCAGTGAGCCCTAATTAATTAGAACTTACAACACCAAAAACCACACAACGGATAAGAGTAATAAATATAAGTTTTGAAACAATACATCAACTTGCCTCATTTATTCATTAAGTATACTTTTAAATTCAAATAATCTTAGCTGGTTAAAGGCTCTTCTCTTTGGTTTTAATAACAGTATATCAATGCTTTATACTACATTAAAATCACTAAGGTGAGGCTAAAAAAATCAGGTTCCTGGTTTTAGGCATGAAGAAAAAAGGTTTTCAACAACCAGCAAGCTATTTTATACTAAGCCAGTTTGAAATATTGTAAATTGAAATTTTAAGATGGCATTGTATATGTCGATCGACTGGCATCTTTGGTTTGCAAGCTTGTGAAGCAAACCAATTACTAACAGCGGTTCGGTATAACTTTTTAAATAACCTTTAGAAATAAAAATCTGATAGAAAATGCAAAAACGAACAACTTTATATACAGTACTATTTTTTGTTTTAACAGTTCAATTCTCTAATGCACAAAAATATATTGATTACGTAAATCCATTTATTGGAACTACAAACTTCGGAACCACTAACCCGGGAGCTGTTGTTCCTCGGGGAATGGTATCAGTTGTTCCTTTTAATGTAACTGGCTCGGGTTTAAACAAGTACGATAAGGATGCCAGATGGTGGTCAACACCTTATACTAAAGACAATAAGTTTTTAACCGGATTTTCACATGTAAACCTGAGTGGGGTTGGTTGCCCTGACTTGGGTGTGATATTGCTTATGCCAACCACTGGAAATGTTAATGCAAATAGTAAAGAATATGGCTCTGTAATAACTAATGAAAAGGCAAATCCGGGATATTATACTTGCAAACTTAATAAATATGGCATCAAGACCGAAGTAACTGCAACACCACGAACAGGCATAAGTCGGTTTACCTTTCCTAAAGGACTATCAAATCTATTAATTGATTTAGGTAATGGTTTAACCAACGAAAGTGGTGCCTACATTAAAGTAGTTAACAATAAAGAAGTTGAAGGTTACAGAATGACAGGAAACTTCTGTTACTACGGACATTCAGAACGTCCGGTATATTTTGTAGCTCGCTTCAATAAACAAGCCTCAAACTTTGGTGTATTTAAAAAGATGCCAGCCCTTCAGGCTGAAAAGGACTGGTCAACTACTTCAGGAAAATTTAAATACTACGAAAAGTTTCAGCATCCTTTATCGGGAGATAGTATTGGCGCTTATTTTTCATTTGCCACTAAAGAAGGCGAAGATATTATGGTTGAAGTAGGTGTTTCGTACGTAAGCATTGAGAATGCCCGCGAAAATCTCGAATGCGAATCATTAGGGTTTGATTTTGAGGCAACAAGAAAAAAAGCTGAAGAACAATGGGAATTAGCATTATCAAAAATCAAAATAGAAGGTGGAACGGCAGACCAAAAAACTGTTTTCTATACAGCTCTGTATCACACGCAAATTCATCCCAATATTTTAAATGATGTTAACGGACAATATCCATTAATGGAAACTTATGGGATTAGTAAAGTGAAAGACAGAAATCGCTATACTATCTTTTCGTTATGGGATACTTACAGGAATTTTCATCCATTAATGAGTTTGGTATACCCTTCTCAGCAACTGGACATGGTAAGATCAATGGTTGACATGTATAAAGAAAGCGGATGGTTACCAAAGTGGGAATTAAACAGCACCGAAACCTACACCATGAATGGTGACCCTGCTTTTCCGGTGATTACTGATACCTATTTAAGAGGATTGACCGATTTTGATATTGAAACTGCTTATCAGGCCATGATTAAATCTGCCACAACACCTGAAAAAATAAATAAAATACGCACTATAAACGATTTTTATATCAAACACAGATATGTTCCATTTACCGAAGATTATGATAATTCGGTGTCTATTGCATTAGAACTTTATTTAGCTGACTGGAATTTAGCCCAATTAGCAAAGAAACTAGGCAAACAAAATGATTATAAAAGATTTTCATCCCAGGCAAAAGGATATAAAAACTATTACGATGAGGAGTTTGGAATTCTTCGACCTAAAACAAAAGACGGCAAGTTCCTTGACAAATTCGACCCTTTACAGGGAAAAAATTTTGAACCAGTTCATGGTTTTCATGAAGGGACAGCGTGGCAGTATACGTTTGGTGTGCCTCATGGTATTAAAAGCCTCATTAAATTGAATGGTGGCAACAAAAAGTTCACAAATAAACTACAAATGATATTTGATGATAAGCTTTTTGATATGGCCAATGAGCCGGATATGCATTATCCCTATTTATTCAATTATGTGAAAGGCGAAGAATGGAGAGCTCAAAAACAAGTGAGAAGGCTGGTTGACACTTATTTTAAAAATGCTACTGATGGTATTCCGGGTAACGACGATTGTGGAACTATGAGCACCTGGCTTGTTTATAGCATGATGGGGTTTTACCCTGTTTGCCCTGGTGACATGAATTATGCTATTGTAATGCCTGTATTTGATAAAGTTACAATAGAACTCAACAATCATTATTACAAAGGAAATTCATTTGTAATTAAAAGAACTGTTGGAGGGGAGAATAATACAATTAAGCGCATCAAAGTTAACGGAAAAGAATATTCCTCATATTTTATTTCTCATGATATGATAGTAAATGGAGGTGAAATGGAAATTATCACAAAATAATATATGAAATCAAATTTAAAGGAAAGGAATCCTGCCGCTTGGATTCCAACAGTATATTTTGCTATGGGGCTGCCATTTGTTGCCATAGCTCAGGCTTCTGCCCTAATGTACAAGAACATGGGTATTAGTGATGCTCAAATTGCATTATGGACCTCATTAATTATGTTGCCATGGACTTTAAAACCTATTTGGAGCCCGGTTTTGGAAATGTTTAAAACAAAAAAACATTTTGTTGTTGCAACCCAGTTAATAACAAGCATGGGCTTTGCTTTAGTTGCTTTGTCTCTACCACTAAATGATTTTTTTCGTTATTCAATTGCTTTACTTGCAGTAGTTGCCTTTAGTGGAGCCACTCACGACATCGCAACTGATGGAGTATACCTAAGTGTACTTTCGCCTAAACTTCAGGCAAAATACATTGGATGGCAAGGAGCGGCTTATAATATCGCAAAAATCGTATCAGGTGGAGTTTTTGTTTATTTAGCCGGAGAGCTTGAAAAAACAATGGGTATCAAATATGCATGGATGGTGGTAATGGGCACTTACGGCGCAGTAATGTTGCTATTGGGATTATATCACATCAAAATGTTACCAAGCGGAAGTGATGCTGCAAAAGTTACATCATTAAAAGAAGGGTTTAAGACTTTATGGGATGTGATAAGAACGTTTTTTCAAAAGAAATTTATTCGTTGGTATATCATTTTCATCATCCTTTATCGGTTTGCTGAAGGTTTTGCAATTAAAATAGCTCCGCTGTTTTTTAAAGCTGCAGTAACCGATGGGGGATTAGGGATGTCAACATCAAATATAGGATTAGTATACGGAACATTTGGTGCAGCAGCCTTTGTTGTTGGTTCGTTGTTAGGAGGCTATTTTATTTCTGCCAGGGGATTAAAAAGGGCATTATTTACATTGGCAATTATTTTCAACATCCCATTTGCTGTTTATACATTCTTATCATTCTATCAACCAGAGAGTATTTATATTATTTCGATTGCAGTAATATTTGAATACTTTGGGTATGGTTTTGGTTTTGTAGGCCTAATGCTGTTTATGATGCAACAAATAGCCCCAGGTAAATATAAAACGGCTCATTATGCTTTTGCAACAGGAATAATGAATTTAGGCTTTATGATTCCCTCAATGATAAGCGGATACTTAAGTGATTTACTAGGATATAAGATATTTTTTATGTGGGTACTAATAGCAACTATCCCTTCATTGTTAGTGGCCTATTTTGTGCCTTTTTCATATAATGATACTCACAAAGACAATAAAATAACAGAATAAAATTTGAAAGTATGGTTTCAAAAAACATAATCCCCTGGGAAGAAAGACCAGAAGGGTGTAAAGACGTGGTATGGCGTTATTCAAAGAACCCTATTATTGGAAGATACGCAACACCAACGTCGAACAGTATTTTTAATAGTGCGGTAATTCCTTATAAAGATGGGTTTGCCGGAGTCTTCAGGTGTGACAATAAAGCAGTTCAAATGAACATTCATGCTGGCTTTAGTAAAAATGGAATTGACTGGAAAATAGAACCAGAACCAATTAAAATGAAGGCAGGTAATACTAAAATGCTTCATTCTGATTATAAATACGATCCTCGCGTTGTCTTTATAGAAGACAGATATTGGGTTACCTGGTGCAATGGATACCATGGACCAACCATTGGTATGGCTTACACTTTTGATTTTAAAGAGTTCTTTCAGTGTGAAAATGCGTTCTTGCCATTCAATAGAAATGGAGTTTTATTCCCAGAAAAAATCAATGGTAAATACTGTATGTTAAGTCGCCCCAGTGATAACGGGCATACCCCATTTGGTGATATTTATCTTAGCTATAGCCCGGATATGAAATTTTGGGGAGAACATAGATCTGTATTAAAAGTTACTCCATTTGAATATAGTGCATGGCAAAGTTTAAAAGTAGGCGCGGGTGGTGTACCCATTAAAACCAATGATGGCTGGTTGTTGTTCTATCATGGTGTAATTCAAACTTGTAACGGATATCGTTATTCAATGGGAGCTGTATTATTGGATTTAGAACAACCAGATAAAGTACTGTACAGAACACAGCCTTATTTGTTAGCTCCAAGCACAGATTACGAAATGAATGGCGATGTACCTAACGTAGTGTTTCCTTGTGCTACATTACATGATGAAGATGGTAAGATTGTTATTTATTATGGAGCAGCCGACACCGTAGTAGGAATTGCATTTGGTCGTATTCCGGAAATTATAGATTTTATTAAAAATAATTCTATTTAATATCCTTAAGAAGGTATGTTTGGGTTTTCTATTGTACTAATTTTTGTTTAGAAATACTGGTTTCTTGTCAATTTTCACATAATCAAGTTTTGGTAAAAGCTACACATTCCTCTAACTCAATAGATGGCGATAAAAATAATATGCTAACATAATGGATCTTGACTTAGCCAAAAAAAGTCCGTAAATTTGGTAGAGACACCTTAATCTGACAAATTTATGGACAACTATGCAATTATTGCCACGTATAAAAACCCTAAAAAAGCATATTATTTAAAATTTAAATTAGGTCTTGAAGGAATTGATGCCTTCCTGGTTGAATCTTTACCGGAAAATTTTGCCGGAAGGGCTAAACAAAGTACACTAAAAGTGCAGGTGAATGTCCATCAGGTAGAAAAAGCAGTTGAAGTATTGTTTAACATGCGCGAAGAACTCAAAACAACTTCGATAGATGATAAAATTAAGACTATAAAAAGAATTCTGGTTCCTATTGATTTTTCGAAAAATTCGTTAACAGCATGCTTGTTTGCCTTTGCATTAGCGCAAAAACTGGGGGCCGAAATAAAACTGCTACACGTATTTAACGATCCTTTTGTTGATAGTGGCTATATTCCAACCAGGGCCTCTTATCAAAGCTTTTCGAGAAATGTGTTGCTCGAAATTGAAGAAATGGCCCAAAAAAACCTTCTTGCTTTTTTAGAAGAACTTAAAATAAATTTAAAAAAACTGAACCTAAACGATGTAAAATTCCATTACAACCTAAGAAGGGGAAAACCTGAATATCAAATAGTTAACATGGCCGAAGCCTACAAACCCTATATTATTGTAGTTGGCGCACAGGGTGCCGGTAAAATGCCAAGT